>JAMCYD010000040.1 GCA_023473785.1 Patescibacteria group bacterium | reverse complement strand
CTACCAACTGGTTTACCCAAAGCCTGGGTACCTTACATCCCATCAACTCCACCCTTGATCTTCTCATCGGAGGTACTTCTACCTCTTCAGCCAAGTTTGCCGTTCTTAATGTCAACTCCGGTACTCCAACTGCTTCTATCTCAGCCGGAACAACAGGGGGAGCTTACCTAACAGCCGGGGGAACCCTACAGACAACTGCCAACCAGACCTTAACCATTGGAGGTAATACCACGGGAGAACTTATACTTCAATCCAGAGGAGTAACAGTATTTAGCAATCCCACTTCAGGAGTAGGACAAAGCACTTTTGTAGGAGAAGGATCGGGAGCATCGGCCTCTTTAGGTAGTGGAGTCTTTGCAACAGCTCTAGGTTACCAAGCCCTCAATGCCCTTACTACTGGATCTGGTAACACAGCTGTGGGTTACCAAGCCCTCATTTCAAACACCACCGGGGCCCAGAACACCGCGGTGGGATACTCTGCCCTCTTCGCAAACACAGCGAATGCCAATACCGCGGTGGGATATTCTGCTCTCAGCGCAAACACCACGGGGATCCAGAACGCCGCCCTGGGCACTTCTGCCCTCACCGCAAACACCACAGCGAATGCCAATACCGCGGTGGGATACTCTGCTCTCAGCGCAAACACCAAAGGAGCCAGCAACACCGCTGTGGGTAATTCTGCCCTTCTCTCAAACACCACCGGGAGCCTAAACACCGCCCTGGGCAGCAGGGCAGGTTATACTACCGTTGCCGGCAATGCCAATACCATAGGAACTAACAATACATTCTTGGGATCTAACTCAGGACCCGGCGGAACAAACTGGCTTACCAATGCAGCAGCAATCGGCAATCTAGCAACAGTCACCTGTCCTAATTGTTTAGTCTTGGGAAGCATTGAGGGAATAAATACAGCCACTGCAAGTGCAAGAGTTGGTATTGGAGTTGCTAGCCCCATCGCAGTTCTGGATGTAGAAGGAGCCTTTGGAGGAAATGCTGCTCTTATTGTCAACCAAACAGGAGTTTCTACGAATGATATCCTTACAGCCTCAGCCTCCGGGACTACAAGGCTTACTTTATCAAACGGAGGAAATCTTAATCTGATTGGAGGAGTTTATCAGTCAGGAGGAGTAAGTGGAGTAGCAGTAGCAAGTGCTTCTTGTGTTACCGCAACCGGTGGTATTGTCACGGGATCAACTGCTTGTGATCTTGGAAATTCCGGGTGGAGTCAAAGTTCAGGACTCCTTTATCCCAACAACTCAACTCTTGATCTGGCAATTGGAGGCACTTCCACCTCCTCAGCCAAGTTTGCCTTCTTAAATGTCAACTCCGGTACTCCAACTGCTTCTATCTCTGCCTCCTCAGGCAACAATGCAGTCTACCTAACCGGTGACGGAACCTTAGCTACTACTAATAGAAGAACTATTACAATCGGTAATTCTTCAACGTACAACACAACAGGAAATATTCTTCTTAATCCCAATGGAACAGGCAATGTTGGCGTTGGCACGACGAGTCCGTTAACTCCTTTACACATAGCCTTCAATAACACAACAGCAGGAGTGCGTGGCTTAAGAATTCAAAATACAAATAGTACTATTGCTGGAGGGCTAGTTGAAATTCAATTATATACAGACCAGTGGGACGGTGTAACACCGAGAGAAGAAGCTCGAATTGTTGCTTCGATGGATGGCAGTAGCTCCTCACAGGGGTATTTAGCTTTCTCAACAAGAAAAAGTAACGCTATTACGGAACAGATGAGAATAGATAGCCAAGGTAATGTTGGGATCGGAACGACAACTCCAACAGCACTGCTGGATGTTGTAGGAGCGGCATCTGTTGGAGGACAATTGACATTTAGATCAGGATCCGGAACTCTACAGACAACTGCTAACCAGACTTTAACAATTGGTGGTAATACCACCGGTAATATTATTCTCAATCCTCTCAATGGAGCAGCAGGTGGTAATGTTACTATACAGGGAACAACAACCTTAAATTCTGTAAAATACACCTGGCCATCCGCAGATGGTACATCAGGATTTGCCTTAACCACCTCAGGAACAGGTACTCTTTCCTGGACCAATCCATCAAGTCTTGGAACTAACTACTGGACACTCAATTCTAATGGTACTCTCTATCCTATCAACTCCACCCTTGATCTTCTCATCGGAGGTACTTCTACCTCCTCAGCCAAGTTCGCAGTCTTAAATGTTAACTCCGGTACTCCAACTGCTTCTATCTCAGCCGGAACAACAGGGGGAGCCTATCTCACAGCTGCAGGAACTCTACAGACAACTGCTAACCAGACCCTAACAATTGGAGGGAATACAACCGGAGAACTTATACTTCAGTCAAGAGGAGCTACTGTATTTAAGAATCCAACAGCAGGAGCTAATCAAAGTTTGTTTATTGGAGAAGGAGCAGGTGCATCTATAACCGGAGGAAGTCTTTCAAGTGTTGGTATTGGTTACCAAGCTCTTTTCTCAAACACCACCGGGACAGGCAACACCGCGGTGGGCTACACCGCTCTCTTCGCAAATAGCACAGGAATCAACAACACCGCCGTGGGTGCCGATGCCCTTCTCTTCAATACAGGATCCAGCAACACCGCCGTGGGTACCAATGCCCTTCTCTTCAATACAGGGTCCAACAATACAGCTGTGGGATTACAGGCTCTTAGCGCAAACACCACGGGCACCGACAGCACCGCCCTGGGTTACCAAGCCCTCCTCTCAAACACAGCGAGCAGCATCACTGCTGTGGGTTCCCAAGCCCTTCGCTTAAACACCACGGGCGCCGGCAACACAGCTTTGGGTGCTTCTGCTCTTAGCGCAAACACCACCGGGAGTTGGAACACTGCCGTAGGCACCTCTGCTCTTAGCGTAAACACCACGGGCGCCGGCAATACCGCCCTGGGTTACCAAGCTCTCCTCTCAAACACAGCGAGTAATCTTACCGCTGTGGGTAATTCCGCCCTCCTCTTGAATACATCGGGGGCCAACAACACAGCTTTGGGTGCTTCTGCTCTCCGTTCAAATACCACCGGAGGCGGCAATACCGTCCTAGGCTTCCAAGCCCTCTACTCAAACGCTACCGGGACCAACAACAGCGCCTTGGGTAACGGAGCAGGTTTTATAAATAGTGGTCAGTATTCAAATGCAACAGGAGATAACAATGTTTATTTAGGGTACAATGCAGGACCATGGACACAGAGTGCCAGCTTTAACAACACAACTGCAATAGGAGCATACGCTTTGGTTAATGCCTCAAACTCTCTTGTTTTGGGAGGAACAGGTTTCTATGCAGTAAGTGTAGGGATCGGTACTGCAACTCCATCTGCAGTTCTTGATATCCAGGGAGGAAATAAGGGAGGAAATGCCGCTCTTATTGTCAACCAGACAGGAGCCTCTACCAATGATATCCTTACAGCCTCAGCAAGCGGTGTTACTAAATTCATTCTTACAAACGCTGGAAATGCTTCTGCTTCTGCAGGATTTACTATAGATGGTGCAGGAAATCTTCAAACAACCAACGAGAATACTCTGACAATAGGAGGAAACACAACCGGAGAACTTATACTTCAATCCAGAGGAGTAACAGTATTTAGTAATCCCACTTCAGGAGTAGGGCAAAGCACTTTCGTAGGAGAAGGATCGGGAGCATCTGCTTCTTTGGGTAGTGCAGTCTACAACACCGCCCTAGGCTACCAAACTCTCAACTCAAATACCTCAGGGAACCGCAACGCCGCCCTGGGTTACCAGGCTCTTCTTTCAAACACCACCGGAGCTCGTAATACCGCAGTGGGCTTCCAGGCCCTTAGCACTGTTACTACAGGGAACCTGAATACAGCTCTGGGCTACCAAGCTCTCTTCACAAATACAGGAAGCAATAACACTGCCATAGGCGGCACTGCCCTCACCGCAAATACCATCGGAGCCAGCAACACCGCTGTGGGTAACACTGCTCTCTCCGCAAATACCACAGGAGCCAACAACGTCGCAGTGGGCACTGCCCTCACCGCAAATACCACCGGAGCCAGCAACACCGCCGTGGGTAATGGCGCCCTCAGTGGAAACACCATCGGAGCCAGCAACACCGCTGTGGGTAACACTGCTCTCTCCGCAAATACCACAGGGATCCAGAATACCGCCCTGGGCTTCCGGGCAGGTTACACCTCCGTTTCCGGTAATGCCAATACCATAGGGACTAACAATACATTCTTGGGATACAACTCAGGACCCGGTTCGACAAACTGGCTTACCAATGCAGCAGCAATCGGCAGCTATGCAACAGTTACCTGTCCTAATTGTCTTACCCTGGGAAGCATTGAAGGAATAAATACAGCCACTGCAAGCGCAAACGTTGGTATTGGAGTTGCTAACCCCATCGCAGTTCTAGATGTAGAAGGAGACTTTGGAGGAAATGCTGCTCTTATTGTCAACCAAACAGGAGCCTCTACCAATGATATCTTTACAGCTTCAGCCTCCGGAACTACCAAATTTACCATAAACAATAAAGGCTTTATCGGCATTATTGATGGTACTGCTTCCACCGCTGTTGGTTATCAGGCTCTCAATGTAAATACAGGAGTTTGGAACACCGCCTTAGGCTACCAGGCTCTCCTCTCAAATACAGGGGCCAGCAACACCGCCGTGGGCTTACAAGCTCTCCTCTCAAACACCACAGGGAATGGCAATATCGCCATGGGCTTACAGGCTCTCCTTGCAAATACCACTGGATTCACCAACACCGCTGTGGGTAACGCTGGCCTTAGCGCAAATACCACAGGATCCAACAACACCGCCCTGGGTTTTCAGGCAGGCTATACTACCGTTGCCGGTAATGCCAATATCATAGGGACTAACAATACGTTCCTAGGATATAGCTCAGGACCCGGTTCGACAAACTGGCTCACTAATGCAGCAGCAATCGGCAATCTAGCAACAGTTACCTGTCCTAATTGTCTTACCCTGGGAAGCATTGAAGGAATAAATACAGCCACTGCAAGCGCAAGAGTTGGTATTGGAATTGCTTCTCCTCAAGCAGTCTTGGACGTAGAAGGAGCCTTTGGAGGAAATGCTGCTCTTATTGTCAACCAAAAAGGGGCAAGTACTAATGATATTTTCACAGCCTCAGCAAGCGGAACCACAAGGCTTAGAATAGCAAATGATGGTTCAACTCTTTTCCAAGGAAGTGTTCTTGCCTCAATAGGCAATGGAGGCTCGGGTACCGGAAGCGATGCTGTTATTAATGCAATCGGGGACCAGGGGAGTATGATTCCAAACGCAGGCTTTGAGGCTAATTATGGGTTCAAATCGTTCTCTGATGGCTGGGTAAAAGATGCAACCAGCTCAGCAACTGTTACTCGCGACACCTCTGTGCAGGCGAAAGGTACTGCTTCGGCAAAAATACAGTTAACAAATACAACAGCTGCGATTTACTCAGCCTGCATACCTCTTTCCGGGAGCGTTGGAAGTTATACTCTTAATTATTATGCCCAAGCTACGGCGCCAATTCCAACGTTAAGGGCACATATTGATCAATATACGAGTAAAGCTAATTGCCAGTCTAATACATCAGTAGTTACATCTGCTCCAGCGCAGGGCACAGCCATTACTACTTCATGGGCAACGTATGGTAGCAGTACAACTGCAATTGCCTTGTCTTCGAACACATTATGGGGTCGCGTTCACTTCTTTATCGGCTGTACTACAAATTGTACGAATTCAATAGTAAACATAGATGGAGTTCGTCTAACAGAGTCTACTACGGGTCAAGGCCTTGACTACGCAGAAAATTATCCGGCCGATCCCAATCATATACCAGGACCAGGGGATGTTGTTTCATTTAATAAAAATAATGGAATTGCCCAAGTTGCGCCTACGGAAAAATACATGGATCAAGGAGCTCTTGGTGTAATATCTACTAAGCCGGGCTATGTTCTCGATGACGCTCAGGTGCCCGAGCCCAAAGTTTCGGTTGCTCTTGCAGGACGCGTTCCAGTGAAAGTCTCGAGTAAGAACGGAGAAATTCGCATAGGTGATTATCTTGCGAGTTCGGATATTCCGGGAGTTGCTGTCCGGGCGATAACAGCAGGCTCTATTATAGGTACGGCAATGGAAGATTATACTGACCCTGATACGACACATACAGGGAAGGTTACAATGTTTATAAAAAATACTTACCTTCCTGTTGCTCCTATAATCCTTGCAGCAAATGGGACAGTAACAAGCAATGCTCCGATCAGCACCCAGGCGGCGGCGATGAGCTTAGGGCTTTCTGGAGTGCCACAAGCGCCAACAATTAACCCCTCGACAGGCTCGGGGCTTTCGGCAGGTTCGGCAAGTCCTTCGGCAAGCTTTAACTTAGCAGGGGATCAGAACTTTATAGATCTTAAGTCCCGAGTGGCGAGTGCGGAGGCGCAAATAGCAGATCTTCGATCGATGATAATAAACAGCTCAACCCAATCTGCCTTCTTCAACTCGGTAACAAACAGCGCGGTTCTGGGAGCATCTACCTCGGCAGGCTTTACATCCAACCTCGCCGATATAAATGCTCAAACAGCAACCATATCGGGAACACTTATGGTTTTGGGCAGAACGACACTGGCGGATCTGGGAGTGACCGGCAATATCGCTGCAGGACTTCTGTCGGTACATGGACTTGACGCATCTCTTAATAACGGATCAGGAGGCGCTTCTATAAATAGCATTGGAGATCTTAATCTCCAGAGCAATGGTCTGGGCGGATTAAATATCCTAAACGGCAAAGTTATCGTTGACACAAAGGGAAATATAAAGACCACGGGTGAGATAACTACCGCAAAAGTAAATATTGATACAAGCGTGGCAAGCGCGGCGACTCTTGGGTCGGGAGTTTTGAAAGCGGGGACGACCAGTGTAGTAATTTCGACAACTGCTGTAACAAGCAAGTCCAAGATATTTGTAACTGCAACAAGCAAGACCGGCGGACAGGCATTGATAGTAACGGGGAAATCAGCAGGCACCGGGTTTACCGTAGAAGCTGAACAACCATATGTTCAAGACATAAAGTTTGACTGGTGGATAGTGGATGAACGGTGAGCCGCTCATGAATTACGATTTATGAATTATGATTTAAGAATAGTACTATGAACGAAAATACTAAGATTAAAACATTCACGGATTTGAAAGTTTGGCAGGAAGGCCATAAGTTGGTTGTTTTAATTTATAAAATAACGGATAAATTCCCCGCTAAGGAAACTTATTCATTAACAGACCAGATGAGAAGATCTTCTGCGTCGATAACTGCTAACCTTGCGGAAGGATTTGGCAGGCATGGGTATAAAGAAAAACTTCAATTCTATTTCCTTTCACAAGGTTCTTTATTGGAGCTTAAAAACTTTATTTTAATAGCAAGAGACGTAGGTTACCTAGAGCCAAAAGATTTCGGTTCTTTAGTTGAACAATCTAATTTAACACATCAACTGCTACAGGGATTTATTCAGAAAACGAAATACATATTAAATAATAAATGATTCTTAATTCTTACATCTTAAATCTTAATTCTAGAAGCGGAGGCGAAGCATGAGTATAGAAGTTAGTCGTTATATAGACAAAAGAATATTGAGTCTTTTGAGTTTGGCTTCGGAGCTGAAAGACGAACTTCCGATTGACAATGTTAATTTTGTACTGGCTAATCAAATTACACGCAAGATCAAAATGACAGAGGAGGTTTATGGGAGAGCAAAAGAAACCAGGCGGGAGGAGGAATTCATTTGCGCAATGAACGAGGTTAAAAAGGAAATGAAAGAAACAAGATATTGGTTGAAAATATTGAAAGAATCAAATATAGGGATGTCTCAAGGAGCAATAGGGAGCTTAGAAAATGAGAGTGAAGAGCTAATTGCCCTCTTGACAAAGTTGTTATACTTTGTTACCTTATAGATAATTAACGATTAAAAAGTTCTGCTCTAATCGTTAATGATTGCTAAAAATATAGTCCCGAGCCTATGTTTAATCAAACTCTATCAATCGATAATCTACCCGATCTTCTTACCGTACGGGAAGTTGCGAAAATTCTTCGAGTTTCTCCTCTTACAATTAAGCGTTGGGGCAAGAGAGGAAAACTTCCAGCGATCCGCATTAACTCAAGAGGTGATCGCCGCTATAAAAAAGAGGCAATCCTCTGGCTTCTTGGTATTGCGCAAAAAAGCGAATAGCAGCTCAACAATTACTAGTTTATTTTAATTCTACTGTGGCTCCAGCTGTTGTTAATTTAACCTTTGCTTCTTCTGCTGTTTTTTTGTTGACCTGAGTCATTGCTTCTTTTGGAGCTGCATCTACTAAATCTTTTGCTTCTTTAAGTCCAAGCGTTGGAACTAATTCACGCAAAGCCTTGATAACTGCAATTTTATTTGCTCCGGAGCTTGCGATAACTACATTAAATACTGTTTGCTCCTCCTTTGGTTCTTCAGAGGCTGCGGCGCCAGCTGCTGCTCCAGCACCTTGAGGTGCTACCATTGCTTGAGCGCTTACGCCAAATTTCTCTTCGAGCATTTTTACAAATTCGGAAAGTTCCAAAACAGACATTTCCTCAACCGCTTTTATTAAATCGTCTTTTGATAATTTTTTATCTGCCATATTTACACCTCCTTCCAGTCGGTGAATTGCTAAATTGTTTTATTGCTGAATTGCCAATAACAATTTAGCAATCAAGCAATCCAACAATTATTGAGCAAGTTTTGACTGCTCAATTGCTTTTAGTGTCATTACTAGTTTTTGCAAATTCCAATTAAGTGCCCTATGAAGTCCAAAAATTGGGGATTTCATCGCGCTTGTAACTTGTGCAATAAGCACGTCGCGAGGGGGTAGGGAAGCTAGTCTTAGCACTTGCTCACCTGTAAGCGCTTCACTCCCTACAATGCCAAATTTAATAGTCGGTAAGCCTAAATCTTTTATACTTTTGGCAAGCTGTTTTAAGGGCAAAACAACGTCTTCGTATAGAAGAAGAGTAGCGGTTGGACTCTTCAAATCAGAATCATCGTATTTCGCATTTTTCAGCGATAGCTTAAGAAGTGTATTTTTGGCTACAACAAGCTCGGCATTTAAAGATTTAAGGGATTTCTTAAGGCCCTCAAGTTGTTTATGAGTTAAGCCTTGGTAGTTGGTAAAAACTATACCTTTGGCTTTTTCGATCTTCTCTGATAGTTTTGCAACTATCTGTTCTTTCTTTTGTCTATTTGCGCTTATTTTCTTGTTTTCCATAAAAAAACTCCCCTAAGGGAGTATATTAGCAACTAACCACTAGTAACTAGTTTTTAGTTATTCTCCTCGGCAAGTAATTATGTTCTAACAAATGAACTCTTGCTGTCTTAGGTTTTATAAGTTTAGCAAAGTCACTGGATTAAGTCAAGAAGCTGTATGAGCAGTTTACTATCTACAGTCCGATCCGCCTTTTTGAAATAACGAGAATTCCAGCTGTGCAATCTGTGTATTTATTGTGCCAGCGGGCGGGCCAGTTCGCCAAAATCGAGCAGAATCAGTACTTGGTGTTCTGTCGTAAAACATTCCGTCGGTAAAATTAGGGTCATTGGTAAGTCCCATTTTGTAACCGTAATTGGTATCATAGGAAAAACCCCTAGAATTTGGTGGTCCTCCCTTTCTTGTTCCTACATAGGCGAATACGGCCTGTGCATCAGCAGCCGATATTATGTGATCAAACTTTGGCCTGCGGGGATCGTCAACAGGTAAGTTCCAGTTTGTTGCACTGATTGCCGGAACAGGCACGTCAAAGAAATCCCATCGATTATTCGGATCCCTTTGTCCGCCCAATTTCCAATCAGAGCTTAATTCTTTAACATCAGGACAACCGTCGCCGTCTGTATCTTTTATTGCTGGGGGAGTTAAGGGAGAATAGCCAATCGATTTAAGAAGGCTGGCGATTACAGTGTGTCCAAGGTCGGTTGGATGGATGGCATCCGGTAGTATATACCCTTTTGCGATGGGATCTTCGGCACCAGACGAGCCGTTGTAAGCGCTGTGAACTTTTGCAAAGAGAAATCCGTTTTGACTTGCACTTTGAGCGATATGGGTATTCATTTGGGTAAGGTAAGGGTTAAGTACGTAAAATTGGCCATTGTAGGGTGCTGATTGAAGCTGGTCGACTCCCGCTACTGAGTAATAGATATCGAAAGCTCTGATGGCGACATTATTGGTATTATTGGCCGTAAGTAATTTTATCTGTCCAACTATTGCATCCCAATTGTTGTTGAAAATTGTTACCATGGATCTTAGGCAATCCTGGTTGTCGGTGCCGCCGCATGACCCATTTTGGTATTTGGTGCGGTTTTGAAAAAAATCATTATAGCCAATTTCGAGAGTGATTATTCGTGCGGCCGCGATTTGTTGACGATAAGTTGTATTATTCAACACTGAGTCTAGTAGTTGTTGGCTGCTAATGCCGTTAGTTGAGAGATTTATAATTTGTGAGCTCTCTTGGAATTGCGCGTCAACGTCTGTCTTATATTGAATTGTCCAGCCATTAGCTGAAACGATGCCCATATTGGAAATCGAATCTCCGAGTACGGCAATCTCTGTTATGCCGTTGGTCGCTTTTGCGCTAAATAATTTAGGCAAAGTTTGTCTGATTAAGAAGATTATTCCCAAAAGCAACAAGCAGATTGTTACTAGACCAACTAGGAGGTGACCGCGTTTAATTGTCTTGCGTTTGCTCATCTAATTCTATTGTAACACGTTATATTTAAGATATGTCAAGTACCATTATAGATAGAAAGAGGACATCCCCATCAGTTTGAATGATATCTGTATACAAGTAGAATCTTCCTGTCAAAGCTTAGTGTTATTTAGCATATCCATACCTTACTATGGATTGTTGCATTTTTAAGAAAATATACCGGAAGTTTTTTCTTGAAAGTCGTTCGGATAAATGCTAAAATCCACTCGTGGTAAGCCCAGAAAGACAATCTAATCTTAGGGTTTTAATTCACGCGCCCTATCCGATCAGGACTGACTATCCCAGCGGAGTGAGTGATTTTATCGAGGGGTTAAAACCGCATCTTGAAGAATTAGGTTGCGTGGTACGAACGGTTGGCCCTGCAAATAAAAATAAAAAAACCGACAGAGCAGATTATAATTTAGGCAGACCTCTGACTATTTCTGCTATTGGAACTAAGAGCGATGCGGCAATTACCTTTGACAAAGGTCGAGCAAGAAACATACTTGTAGCGGTCAAGCCTCATATTATCATTTCTCACGAGCCCGCTGTACCAAATTCTTCACATACTTTGTTTTCTGCTATTCCCAAAGATGAAGACGAAAGAAGAACAGTTCCCGTGATAGGGCAATTTCATGCCGGTTCTCCGCCGGGGGGATTGGATAATACGGCCAAATTTTACACAGTGTTAGCAAAATTAATAAGAAGGCCTAAGTTTAAATACGGTATTCCGACAGGACTTACAATGGGGTATGTAAATACAATTGAGACAACGCTTAATGGAAGAATTGCGGTTTCTCATGGTACTGCGGAGTTTTGGAACGAAATGTTTCCAGGCGACTATAGAGTGATTTATAACGGAATTGATGTAAATGTTTTCACACCGGATGGTCCAAAATTTGAAAGGTGGGATGATGATCGCAAGACAATCTTTTTTGCGGGAAGACACGACAAGAGAAAAGGACTTGAGTGCCTTCTAGAGGCTTATGCATCTTTGAGAAGAGTAGGGTTTGATAATCTTAAGCTTAAGATTGCCGGAAAAGGACATGTAACAGAGCGTTTAAAAGAACAGGTTAGAAAAAGAGAGATACCCGATGTAGAATTTCTTGGAATTTTGTCAAAAGATGATCTTGTCAAAGCCTACAGGAGCGTCGATTTAGTCGTTGCGCCGTCCATAGGAGGAGAAGGATTTAACAGGACAATTGCCGAGGCAAGAAGCTGTGGTACGCTAGTCGTTTGTACTGATATAAAAGGACAAAACGAGGCGATAGGCGATGATCTTCGTGGTTTCATGGCAAAACCTTCGGATTCTGATAGCCTTGCCCGGGCGATAAATAAAGTTTTAAATCTTCCGCAGGAGACCGCAAGAGAGCTAAGAATAAAATCAAGGGAGGATGCAAGAGAAAGATTTGCTTGGGAAGTAATCGCGGATCAGCATGTGGAATATTACGATGAGGTCCTCACTAAGTACGGAGGACGTCCGGACAGACTTCCACTTGCAGGGGATGTTTTTGTCAGAGATAAGTGAAAATAAAGTAAATTTAAAGTTTAATCTTAATGCCGGGGGACATGGTGGATTTAAGAACAGCTTTTGCAATATTTTCTTTTTTAATTGCCTCAATCAGAGTCATAATATTGTCGGTGAGTTTTTTTTCTCCAAAGGAAATTTTGCCTACAGACAAGTGAATAATAGGTGCTTTTGTTTCGGTTCTAAGGTTTATTAGACCTTCCCCAAATTTTTTAATAAGTTTTTCCGGATCCTGGGTGATAGTTCCATTTTTTGGATTTGGCATCAGCTTTCGCGGGCCTAAAATTCTTGCAACTTTTGCTAATTTCGGCATCATAGAAGGAGTAGATACGAGTATATCGAAATTAATCTTGCCTTTCTCAATTTCCGCAATTAATTTATCATCGGCTACTGCAACTTTCGTTGTTTTCCCGCTTCCATGGGGTAGGGTAACATTTGCAGACAAACTGTCTATATTTGTATTTACATGGAGTTCTACTGTTTCATCAAATTTTGATTTTTTAAATTCTGATAAGATTTTCAGAGCGTCGGAAAGAGAATAAAGTTTGTTTTTATCTATCAATTTTATATTTGTTTGAAACTTTTCAGAGCGCTGGTGTTTTCTTTTTTTGATGAATTTTTCTTTTTTTTGCAATGCCGTAGCGGTTTTACTCGTGGGGCTGACAGGTTCTTTTATTTTTTCATTAGCTTCGGTTTTTTCAAGGTCTGCTTCGCTTGGGACAACTGAGGCAACCGAAACCTTAGCCATTTTCTTGGCTTCTTTTTTTTGTTTTAATTTTTTCTTTTCTTGTTCTTCTTCTTCCGGTGATCCGAAAGCTTTAATTCTAACTTTTCCCATCTGTCGCTCGTATCCATGTTGAAATGTCGCTCGCCTTAAAGATTATTAAATATTAACCTTAAAATTCGCTCGCTAATTGAAAGACTGCCGAATAATTTTCGTTATAGCAGTGTCATAGCAGACCGTCTTTCAGTTGCATTTCAAATGAATACCTCGCTCCTTTCTTCTTAAATCGTAAATCATGAATCGTAAATCCTTTATTTAACTGTAATCCCCATGCTTCTTGCTGTTCCCTCAACGATTTTTGTGGCTTGCGTTAAATCCTCTGTGTTTAAATCTTCCAGTTTTTCCTTAGCAATTTCCTGGGCCTGCGTTTTTGTAATAGTTCCGGCGGTTTCTCTTCCGGGCTTCTGTGATCCCTTTTCTTTTCCAAGGGCCTTTTTGATCATCTCAGCAACCGGCGATTTCTTGGTAATAAAAGCAAAAGTCCGGTCCTCATAAACAGTTATGACTGCAGGAATTATTGTGCCTTTTTGCTGAGCAGTCTTTTCGTTGAAGGCTTTTACGAACTCCATAATGGGGAGTCCGTGTTGTCCTAAGGCAGGTCCAACAGGCGGAGCAGGAGTAGCTTCTCCTGCGGGAATATTTAACTTGATAATTGTTTTGATTTTTTTAGCCATACTAATTTATAATCGTTTAAAGTTTTGCCACCTGTAGAAAATCTAATTCTACGGGTGTTTCTCGTCCAAATATTGAGACCAAAACCTTGAGTCTTCCTTTTGTTTCGTCAATTTCGTCAATGGTGCCTAGGAAATCTGAGAATGGGCCATCAACAATCTTTACCGCTTCGCCTTTGGAGAATGCGGCTTTGTAAAGAGGCTCTTCCATGGTCATAAATCTTTGAATTGCCTCAACCTCTTTTTCGGAAATTGGAGTAGGCTTATTGCCTGTTCCTATGAAGGAGGTAACTCCCTGAGTTGTTCTGACCAAGAGCCAGCTTTCATCGTCTAAGAGCATTTTCACCAACAGATATCCTGGAAATATCTTTTCTCTTACTGTTTCTTTTTTTCCGCCAGAGACTTTGATTGTGTTTCTTTTGGGAACAATAATATCAAAAATGCGGCTTTCAAACCCAAGGCTTTGGATTCTCTGTTTTAAGGATTTTGCCACACGGTCTTCGTGGCCTGAGTAGGTATGAACTATATACCACTTGGCATCTGAAGAAGCACTACTTATCTCTTTTTCTTTTTTTGTTTCTGCTTGTTTTACTTGCGTGTCCATATTATCTTATCATTAATTGTGTAATTTTCGTCAGTAAAAAATCGATTCCTCCCAGAAAAAATCCGACAATGAAACTTATAATGATGACTATAAAAGTGAGTCTTATTATTTCGTCTCTTGTCGGCCAGACGACTTTTTTAAGCTCATCTTGAACCTCTTTTAAAAAAATAACCGGAGTTGTTCTTGTCATAGTTTCTTCCGCTCGGAATCAAATTTTTTCTTGGACCCGCAATCCGCTTGTCGTCCTGCGAAAAAATTTATTCCTCGCTTTAAGTTCAAGTAATAATTTTATCAGATCTTGGTTGACATGTAAAGGGTGGGCGGGGTAGAATAGATTTTACTGGCTTATGAAGAAAATTAGAAAAGCAGTTATTCCCGCCGCCGGCTTTGGTACCCGATTTTTGCCTCAAACTAAGGCAATGCCTAAGGAAATGCTCCCGATTGTTGATAAACCCGTTATTCAATATGTAGTAGAGGAGGCAGTTGAGTCTGGAATCGAAGATATTATAATTGTGACAGGAGCCCTTAAGAGGGCAATCGAAGATCATTTTGACGTTCCAAACGCCGAACTTATAAAGAATCTTCAAGCAGGAGGAAAGCAAAAGCTTGTTGAGGAGATTTCAAGAATTTCTGAAATGGCGAATTTTATTTATATTCGGCAAAAAGGACACTATGGTAATGGCACCCCTGTTCTTTCTGCCGAACATGTGATCGACAATGAATTTTTTGCTGTGTTGTGGGGCGATGAGTTTATTTATTCCGACCCGCCAAGGTTATCCCAGATGATGAAAGTGCACGAAAAGTATGGGGGGGCGGTAATTTCCGGAGTTCGCATCGAGAAAAAAGAAGACCTAAAGCGCTACGGCATTGCAAAAGTAACGCCGGTTGAAGACAACGTTTTTAAGATCGATCACATTGTGGAAAAACCAAATCCAGATGAAGCGCCGTCGGATTTGGCAACGCATGGAGGATACATTCTGCCGCCTGAAATTTTTGACATTTTACGACGACAAAAACCGGGAGAAGGTCAAGAAGTATGGTTGCCGGTTGCCATAGACGAGCTTATTAAAACAGGATACCCGGTTTATGCATGTGAAATTGAGAATGGAAAATATTACGATACGGGCAATAAGCTTGAATACATGAAGACAGTTGTTGAGTTAGGTCTTAACCATCGGGATATCGATAAAGAGTTTCGTAAATTCCTCAAGGGTTTGAACCTTTAAAAACCTAATGAATAAAAAAAACCTTTTTGCTCTTGGAATTTTGGTGTTTTTAATTTTCGTCTTCCTTTCCTATCTTGTTCAGAAAAATTTATTTACCCAGTTTGACTTTAATAATACCGTTAAGCTTCAGGATCATTTAAGCAGAAGATTCGATACGCCTTTCTCAGTGTTTAGTCTTTTGGGAAGCGCGGAGGTTTCGACGATATTTCTTTTGGCTATTATTATCGCCAGAAGAAAATTAAAGACCTTTTTTGTCTTTGGAGGCTATGCAATGGGGTTATTTTTTGAGCTTTTTGGAAAGATTTTTGTTAAGCATCCGGGACCTCCATATCTGTTTTTCCGATATGATATACCTTTCGATTTTCCAAGTTCTTATGTCAAACCTGGATCTTCTTATCCATCGGGACACAGTACCCGAACTACGTTTATTTCGGTATTGCTGGTGCTTATCATTTGGAAGTCCAAAAAATTGTCAAATTCTCAGAAAACACTGTTATCTTTGTTGGTTATATCTTTTGATGTTATAATGCTTTTGTCCCGAGTTTATCTGGGAGAACACTGGACTACAGACGTAGTAGGCGGGGGACTTCTTGGAGCAAGTCTGGCAATGATATCGTTTATGTTTTTATAATGAAAAAGAAGAGTAGACAGTCGGACACAATTCGATTACCAATATTTATTCTGACACTACTACTGCTTTCCCTTTTTTCTTTTTTTGTACTTCCTCCTTTATCAATAACCCTAGGCGATCAGTTGATTGTAGGAGATCAGATAAATAAAGCAGAGGTATTTTATAAAATAGCAAAGACATTAAATCCTATCAACTTCGGTGTTGATAAAAGAATACAGATATCACAAGCACTCAAAGAAGAAAGAAAAGGCGAGTCTGAAGAAACAATGTTGAGTCTTGAGGAGGAGAATAAGGCCATTGTGCTGGGGCCGCACAACAGCAGAGCGGTTTTAGGCGCAAGCGTGACTATTCCGGTTTTGATGTACCACTATATCAGAATCAACCCAAACTCGGCCGATAAGGTAGGATTTGGTCTATCTGTTACGCCAGGAAATTTTAACGCGCAGATGGATTATCTCGCAGCTCATGGATATAGTCCGATAACTCTTGACGAGCTAGGCGCAGCTCTTTTTTATAAAACAAAACTTCCCTCAAAACCGATTGTCATTACCTTTGACGATGGATATAGGGATGCTTATGTTCAAGCTTTTCCTATCTTAAGAAATCACGGGTTTCGCGCCGTTAGTTTTGTCATAACCGGGTTCGTCGGCGGACCTGGGTTCCTGACCTGGGATCAGATTGACGAGATGAGACGAAGCGGTATTTTTACATTTGAGTCTCATACTGTAAATCACGTTGCCCTGACATATTCAACAAATGACGGAGTTTTGCGGGAAGAGACAAGCAGCAAAACAGAGCTTCAGAAACATTTGGGCTATGCGGTCAATTGGCTGGCCTATCCATATGGGAATGTAAATGCCAGAGTTGCAGGTATTACTCCAAAAGCAGGATATGTTGGCGCTTTTGGGACCAATAACGGTATATATCATTCAACAGATATGCTGTTTACTCTTCCCCGAATTCGAGTGGGGGGAGGGGATTCGGTTCAATCTTTTGCCGCGAAACTGCCTTGGTAATACTTTATTCTAATTTAAGGACAAAGTTTAGATGCGGCATTTTTCTAAACCCTAGTCTTTTGTAAAATTTTTGCGCCCTTTTATTACTTAAAGTCGTGACCAGGTATAGCATTTTAAACTTTTGCTTTATGGAGTAATTTTTTACCCAGTTTACGAAGTTTGTTCCTATTTTCCGATTTCGATATAAAGGCTTGATATATATTTCATCAATCTCTCCATATAAGCCTGATAGCTCTACACTAAATGCCTTATTGTAAATTGAATAACCTATAATTTTACCACTTATTTCTGCTACGAAAATCTGTACATACTGTTTCTTTGGGGCATATCTGAATAATTCATTTATTTTTTTTCGATTCAAAGGCAGCTCTTCAGAGTCTTCGCGATTTAAAGCAGACATTAGTTTTACTATTTCTTCTTTGTCCTCTTTTCTAAATTCTCTAAACTTTATCTTATTTGCTTCATTCATAAATTGAATATAGCAAAAATAGCTTATCAGTAAAGATTTAATTTGAAGCGCGAGGATTTGACGGCAAATCCAAAAGCTCCGTCACTTTGACAAATTCAAATCCCTTTTCTTTTAATTTTTGAATAATAGCCGGAAGTGCCTCTGCTGTCTTTGGTGCAGTAGGAGCTCCGTTCAAATGGAGAATTATAATAGAGCCGTTTTGAGCATTGTCTACAATGTTTCTTTCTATCTGCGCAGTATTTGGATTAAACCCGTCGGCTCCTGAGATATCCCAGTGGACAACTACGTCTCCGGCCTGATTTACTAAAGATACATCATCGGGAGTATAGCAGCCGCCCGGAAACCGAAATAATTCATTGTCTATTCCCGCGTGTTCCCGAAGTAGTTTTTCTGTGGCCCCAAGATCTTCAATCTTGATGGTTCCTGAGATTTGCTTAAGTCCATAGCAATATCCATGAAAAGAGCTGTCTGTGTAGGAGTGACTTCCAAGTTCAAAGAGCGGGTTATTGGATAACTGCCGGGTGACATCCGGATACAGCTCAATCCACATTCCTGTCAAAAATAAAGTTGCCTTGGTTTGTGTCTGATTTAGAATATCGACAATTCTTTTGTCATAGGAACTTTTAACTCTGCCTGATATAAAGTTGGCTTTCATGCCGTCTGTCATTTCCGCGTCAAAGGTGAGGGCAATTTTTTTCTTATCTCTTGGCCCGTGAAATATAACCTTGCCATCTTGTCCCGATCCTTCAAGCGTCCGGTTGTCGTAAGGACTTCCTCTTTCCACATAAAGCTCTTCGTTTGAAAGAGCTGTGAGGGGTGGTTTTGGCGAAACGACAGTAGGATTATTTTTTGATTGGATTAAGCCGAAAAGCGCAAAGTTGGTGAATATTGATACGACAAGGATAATAAAAATAATATAACCAAATCGAGAATTAAACATATTTCCAGGGGTTATTTTTAAGCGTTTTCCCATTTATAAAACAAGTATTTAGTATATCTTATTGGAAATTTAAAGCTCCGTCAAGTCAAAATAAAAGCAGTTGACAAATAAATTTTATTCTTCTAATATCATTCTACTGCTCTAAAGAATGACAATAGCTGAACATAGTGATGTTCCCCGAACACCCGAGATTAGGCGGTCACCATCAGTTGAGGCCGTTTTTAAATCGGAGAATATTGAAATTTTAACCGGCAGTTCTAATCCTCAGCTCGCAAGAGACGTAGGCGATTTGCTCTCAATGAATGTTGATGAACCGGTAACCGTTTTTGCGGATGGAGAATCCCACGTGCAAATTTCCAGAAATCTAAGAAGGAAAGAAGTGTTTATAATTCAATCGACTTCCCAGTCTGTCAACAATAGCATTATGGAATTAGTCTTTATGGTTAGAGCAGCCAGGAGGGCATCGGCTGAGGAAGTAAATGTCATAATTCCTTATTACGGATACGCAAGGCAGGATAGAAAAGACCAGCCAAGAGTGACTATATCCGGAGCTGATATCGCAGACATGCTGGATACTGCCGGAGTAGATAGAATTTTGACAATTGATTTACATGCAGAGCAAATGCAAGGAGTGTTATCTAAGCCATGGGACAATCTTTATGCGAGCAGGGCTTTAATGCCTGCCATACAGGAACTCGGAACTGATAATATGGTGGTAGTGTCTCCCGACGTTGGCGGGACTAAGAGAGCAGAGAAGTTCTCATTTTTACTAAACGGAACAGGGGAGATTGCAATTGTGCACAAAAGACGATCGGGAGCTAATAAATCGCAGGCTCTGGCTGTAATTGGAGATGTAGAGGGAAGAGACGTGCTTTTGGTGGATGATATTATTGACACAGCGGGAACTATGTCAAACGCTGCGAAACTATTGAAAGATAAGGGCGCACAGAGAATTGTTATAGCTGCAACTCACGGCCTATTTACTCCGCCGGCACTTGACAGACTAGCAGATCCATCTATAGATAAAATCTTTGTTACGGATACTGTTGCACTTTGCGATGAGGTAAGGCAAAGTGATAAAGTAAAAGTAGTAACAGTTGCTCCTTTGCTTGTTGACGCCTTAAAAAGAATTCATACGGGGGATTCATTAAGCGCTCTTATTCTATAGCTTAAGGAAAAAATAGTTTGCGGTTTTAGGTAGCTATGTATGCGTAGCGCCAATATGCTTGCCAGTTTAAGATTGATCTTCGATTACCTTCAGGGCAGATATGGGTCTGAAATTAGGATCTTGAGAGACGTCTTTTCTTATTTTGCCTATTACTATTCGTTCGGGTTCTTCGATCCCTCGTTCCCAAGCCTTAAAAAATCTATGGTTGCCGTCAGATAGAGCATGGTTACCTGCGGTATCTTCAAGTACCGTAACAGGGGTGTCCAAACTTACCGTTAATAGACGTGATCGTCTGACAGTAATTTCTGGCGTGTATAATCTGGGTAATTCCCGATTATTCATAGATGGAATTATATAATAAAATAAAACAAGCGCAATAGTTAAACTTTCAATTCCTCTTTTGCTAAAGCTTCAGAAGGGTAAAAGCAGTTTTGTTTCAGAGGTATCTTGCAGGGACGCTCAGATTCGAACTGAGAAAAGCAGTTTTGGAGACTGCTGTGATAACCATTTCACCACGTCCCTATTTAAAATTCAAAATTCAAGTTTTTTTTATTATACACTTTTAAGTTGTAATTTTGATTTATAACTTTCGATCTTTTACTTTAACCGGTCTGTTTCTTTGTGTTCGGTTTTCTTTCTGCAGTACCTGCAATACTTCAAAAGCTTCAGCTTCTCAGGCGTATTGAGCTTATTGCGATTTGTTACGTAATTTCTGTTTTTGCAAACAGTGCATACCAGACCTAATGTTATTCTGTGTTCTCCCTTTTTTGCCATATTTTCCTCCTTCCTGCCCTCCGTAGCTTTAGCGAAGGGGGGTCTTTTTCTGAGCCGAGAGAGGGAATCGGACCCTCGACCTAGTCATTACCAATGACTCGCTCTGCCACTGAGCCATCTCGGCTTATAATTTTGTGCTGGAGGAGGGAATTGCACCCCCGGAGTCCTTACGGACGCGTGGTCTACAGCCACGTGCAATTGCTACTCTGCCACCCCAGCATTTAGATGAGTTTAGTACAAGTGGTGAGCCGAAGGTGGGATTCGAACCCACGACTTGCTGTTTACAAAACAGCTACTCTACCACTGAGTTACTTCGGCAAACAAACCTATTTTAGCAAAAAAAATACCAAATTAACACCCCTTATTGGG
>JAMCYD010000008.1 GCA_023473785.1 Patescibacteria group bacterium | reverse complement strand
GCATAAATTTTTTCCCGCAGATTATGAATGTTATCTTTTTCAATTTTTTTCCAAAAATATTTTCCGCCAAAACCTTTTCTGTGAACCAGAACGGCGGTTACAAGACTTATTCTCTTTGAACCATTCGAAGAAGCGGTTTTTTCATGAGAATCAGTGCCTATAACCAAACTATAACTAGCATCCGGCTTCTCCTCCAGAAATGTTTTAATATATTTTATAACTTCATCGATATGCAGCTGTCCATGAGTAACGCTTTGTAGGAATTCATTTTCCAAATTACCATCACTTGCCATATGTTTTTGCACTAATTTTGTTTAACATTATAGCATATTTCAGCTAATAACTTAAGATAAAAATGCCTCTTGTTATGTTAAAATAATTCTTATATAATTTTTAAATGACGCCAAAACAGACTTCAATTAAAAGCAGACCCTTTCTTACCAAAAAAAATATAATTATAGCTGTAGTAGCGTTTGTAATTATTGCACTTGCCTTCTTCTTGAAGAAACAATTAATCGTAGCCAGTGTTAATGGGCAGCCGATTTATCGTCTGACTCTTATAAATGAGCTTGAAAAACAGGGGGGAAAGAAAGTACTTGATGGATTAGTTACCAACTCTCTTATTCTGCAAGAAGCAAAAAGAAGAAATATCACGATCAATGAGGCGGAAACTAACCTAGAATTAAAAAAGATTGACGAAAATCTAAAAAAACAGGGACAAAGTTTGGAACAGGCTCTTTCGCTCCAAGGCGTAACTCTTCAGGCAGTCAAGAAAAACATAGAGCTTAATTTGATTATGAAAAAATTACTAGCGGGCAAAACATCCGTTTCAGACAAAGAGGTAAGCGATTATATCGAAAAAAATAAAAAGTCAATTCCGGAAGATGCAAAACCGGAAGATACCAAAAATCAGGTAAGACAACAGCTTGAACAACAAAAATTTCAAGAAAAAGGCCAAGAGTTCATAAAATCTCTTCAGGACAAGGCAAAGATAAATTACTACCTAAGCCTGTAGTTTCAAACAGTCTCCGCAATCTTTTTATATCGTAGGTACTATGAAGTTAATACTACTGGCACTACTATAATCTTTTACCGAACTCTTAGAATGGCGGGATCCGCTGCATTTTACTTTTTAATTACTCTTTTAAGCTTATATAAGATGAGTCCTAGTATTCCCCCAAGTAGTCCAAATAAGATTGGTGCGAATAATAAGGAGTTATAAACTGACCCTTTTGCTGAAGGGAAATCCCTTGGATATCCAGTTGCTTGATTGAATGAACGATTAAAATCTAGTCCCAATGTCAAAAGATTAGGGAATAATAAAGAAACTATAATACCCAAAATTAATCCAACTAGAACGCCGCTTGCAACAAATCTTCTTTGCATGTGAGCCGGACAGGATTCGAACCTGTGACCAAGAGCTTAAAAGGCTCCTGCTCTACCGCTGAGCTACCGGCCCCTGTTGATTAACCATTCAATATATTTTTTACTCTTATAAGATTTTAGTTTTCTTTCTCTTAATCTCGCCTCAATTAATGTTTTAAATTCTTCCTTGTAAGCCAGTTTATCAGTTTTAAGTATTCTTGTAGTTCTCGTCAGCCCAGATCTATGTTGTTTTAATCTCCTCTTAATATTACTCGTAGAACCTATATAGTATCTCCCAGTCTTCTCATTTTTTAATACATAAAGGTAAAACACTGATACTCCTGCTCTACCGCTGATCCCGATTTAATCGGGACTGAGCTAACGGCCCATCGAAAAACATTATAGCAACTCACTTATTGCTTGACAAGTAAAGTCCTACCTTATAGACTATTGGTGTATCTTCAAGCGAAAGGAGGTGATAAATAAGTGTCAAATATTGGACAATCACTAGTTATTGCCATAAATAGTGCTATTGTCGCAATCGTCACCTTCGTACCCAAATTTGTTCTCGGGCTTATCGTACTTCTCATAGGCATAATCATTGCTTCTATTCTAAAACAAATAGTTTTGGAGATTTTCAAGACTCTTAAAATAGAAGCTTTTCTTAAAAAATACGGAGTACCGGAGGGCAAAGAAGAATTTTCTTGGGGCAGTATTCTAGCAGAGATCACCAGATGGTTTGTTATTATAGTATTCTTGCTGCCAACAGCTGATGTTTGGGGTTTACCAAAAGTCGATACAGTACTCAGCCAAGTTTTGCTTTACCTGCCGAATGTTTTCGTTGCCGTAATTATTACACTGGTAGGTTTTGTATTTGCAAAGCTTGCGCATGACGTAGTGCTTGCATCGACCAAGGGACTCAGCAATGAAACCTCAAGGGCAATTGCATCAATTAGCAGATGGGCAATTAACGTATTTGTTATACTTGCCGCCCTAAATCAGCTTGGTGTCGCATCAGACCTGATAAGAATACTATTTACAGGGTTTGTAGCAATGCTGGCTATTTCAGGAGGCATTGCATTTGGTCTTGGTGGTCAGAATAGCGCTAAGGATATCGTTGAGGGAATTAGAAGCAAGCTTAAATAGTAGTCCTTGGGAAAATAATAGGGTATAATATAGGACTGACAAGTCATGGGTTATGGTTTGTCAAAAAGGCCCCTTCGTCTAGCGGCCTAGGACGTCTGGTTTTCAGCCAGAAAATCACGGGTTCGAATCCCGTAGGGGCTACTTAAACAATATAGATTTTAGCTATATCTAGATACGAAAAAACATCGGGGCAATCCTAATCACTACGCGAACCTTAGTAAGCCACGAATGAGATTCTTCTGCTGAAATTTCCAATACAACTTCATCTTACACCACATAGTTGATTTGTGGCTATTTCTCACGTATAATTTTCGGATGACAAAACTTGAACGGGGAATACCCATAGGCCTCGTGGCTCAAATACAAAGTGATTTTTCCAATAGATCCAGGCTTCCGAGAACGAAATTCTTGACCTTTGGCGTAGACAGTCATGTATTTTTGGTTAATCCGGTTGGACAACGAGCGCTTGTGTACAAACTATATGACAGAACTCCTTTAACGAGAAAACAAATTGAGAAATACGCTGAGCTGACTAACCAACTGCGGAAATCATTAACAGAAGATCCATTCACTGATCACGTTTCCTTGGGAGGAGAAGCATGGACAGTTATTTTTTCGGTAAATCCGGTATTAAGTGTTGGGCAAACAAGTGACGGGTTTCCATTTACAAGATCTCCCTTCGTGGAAGGAGAAACGTTTGAGGGTATTGCCGCAAGAGTACGTAAGGAAGCAGAAGACAGAATGGAAACACGTATATCTGAGCCTGACGTTAATATTCTCTCAGTTCGGGAAGATGGAGAAACAGTACCTTTCCCAAAATCTTCTGTACTCGCACTATTTGATCAAACCTACTGGATTATGAAACAAGATCGTACGGAAAGAAGATTCGATGAGTATATGAATCAGGCCTTACAGACCCGAGATTTTAATGTACAGCCTTTAAATATTAAACCAAGAATTGATGCTGATTCAAAATCTGTGAGTTTTATAATAACTGACATAGAAGGCACAATCAGCGCCCTAATATAAGCCCGACCTATCTTTTACCAAAAACGGCTACTCTTCTGAGGTTTGGGAATGTCTCCATCTCTTGTCTTGAAACGAGCATTCCAGTAAGTCCGTGCTGAACAAGATTAACGTTGACATTGGGAAATAGCCTAGCTATGAAAAGCGCTGTTCTTGGATCATCGTCGTAAAATTCAATCCCATCATATCGGCTTGCCAACTCTTGTATTGCATGGGCCTTACTTACAGAAGCTCTACTATCTTCGGGCGTATAAAAAACTCTCCTAAGGTATGCTGTTATTCCTCCCCTACGTAATGTTTCTTCTGTCATATCGACCCATTCACCTTTATGCGATCGCCCAGTATTTCCATAAATATCTCTGCCATTTGCGGTTATTCTTTCAAATTCATCTCTCACGCCCTGATAAACGCTTCTTCTGGCGTGAAATATCAAAGATATTCTCTCTTCAAGACTACGTATAGGTTCAGAGACGCGATTATGGTTGAGTTGTAGTTTTGCGATATCAGCTGCTGATAAACCGGATGGACGATACGGACGAACTTTGCCCTTAGCCAGTCCAAATACACGCTCTGTTCTTCCTCGCCCTATAAGAGTGTCGTCTAAGTCAAAAACTGAAGCCTGATGATTTAAATGTTCTGCCATTTGAGCGATATTTTAACAAAACTTACAAAGAATAACAAGAATCTTACAATTGTCTTTAGCTCGCTTTTTGATTATAATAAAAGTTCGCAAGATTTTAATATGGATAAAATTATAGTCAGGGGTGCCAGAGAACATAATTTAAAAAACCTAAGCGTTGAAATTGCCAAAAATAAACTTGTTGTTTTTACAGGCCTGTCAGGATCAGGAAAGTCCTCGCTTGCGTTTGACACAATTTACGCAGAGGGACAAAGACGGTATGTAGAAAGCCTATCTTCTTATGCGAGGCAATTCTTGGGAATGATGAAAAAACCCGATGTTGATCTGATCGAAGGACTTTCGCCTGCAATTTCAATTGATCAAAAATCAACTTCACATAATCCAAGATCAACTGTTGGAACCGTTACTGAGATATATGACTACCTAAGACTTCTTTTTGCACGAATAGGCCACCCTCATTGTCCAAATTGCGGCAGAGAAATAACTCATTTATCTAAAGAGCAAATAACAAACGCTATTTTTGAACTTCTCAAGAAAGAATCTTTAGGAGCTTCGGCAAAATTAAAAATTTTAATCCTGGCTCCGATTGTCAAAGACAGAAAAGGAGAATATACTCAGCTTTTTTTAGACCTTAAAAAAAGAGGATATAGAAAAACAAGAATCGATGAGGAAATTTTCTCTCTTTCGGAAAAATTTGTTCTTATAAAGACAAATAAGCATACAATTGATCTTGTAGTCGATGAGCTTATTCTCTCTAAAGACACAGACCGAGCAAGAGTCGCTCAGGGCGTTGAGCAAGGATTGAAATTTGGAGAAGGAGAACTAATTGTTTCAAAAATCCTAGACTCCGGGTTTTCTATTCCTGAAAAACCAAAGAAAATGCAGGACGAATTATTTTCAGAAAAACTTGCTTGCCCTGTCTGCGGTATTTCAATAGCAGAAGTTGAACCTAGAATATTCTCATTCAACACTCCGCACGGAGCTTGTCCAACCTGCAACGGATTAGGCAATCTTTTAACCATTGACCGAGATCTGGTTTTCAATGGCAATCTTTCGATAAATGAGGGCGGGATTATGCCATTCCCAAATATAGCCTATCAGGATACATGGTTTGCCAGAACTTTTATAAAATTTTGCCAAGAAAATGATATCCCGCTGACAAAACGGTTATCTGAAGTACCGCTGAAAAAAAAAGAGCTTTTAATAAATGGCACAGGGGACAAGGAATACGAAGTTGAAGGAAAAAATAGATGGGGGAGACTGACGCTTATTCATGAACCCTTTAGAGGACTTTTACAAGAAACTAGACAAAGGTATGAATCCTCCGAGTCATCTTTTATAAAAAGTCAGATAGAGAGATTTATGAGATACGAAACATGCAAAGATTGTGGCGGCGCAAGACTGAAAAAAGAAGCGCTCTTCGTAACTGTTGACGGAAAATCTATTGTAGAGCTAACAGACATGTCAATTCTGAATGCTTTCGAATTTATCAATGAAATTCATAGTAAGATTACGAAACGGGAAGAAGAAATTGGAAAAATAATTCTAAAAGAAATAAAACAAAGACTTTCGTTTCTGCTTGACGTTGGACTTGATTACTTGACTTTATCAAGAGGGACGCAGACGCTTTCAGGAGGAGAAGCACAGAGAATAAGACTGGCATCGCAGATTGGTTCAGGGCTTACAGGAGTTCTCTATGTCTTGGATGAACCCTCAATTGGACTTCATCCCAAAGACAACAAAAAACTTATACAAACTCTTAAAAAATTAAGAGACTTAGGCAATACCGTCATCGTTGTTGAGCACGACAAAGAAACAATGGAAGAATCAGACTTTATCTTCGATTTTGGACCAGGCGCAGGAGAAGGAGGCGGAAATATTATCTCTCAGGGGACAATCGAGCAAATAAAAAAAGACCCAAACTCCATAACCGGACTATATTTATCCGGCAAGAAAACTATTGAAGTATCGGGTAAAATAAGCGCGTCTTCCAATAATTTTTCAACCGGTAAGGCTCTTAAAATTCTAGGAGCCAATGAACACAATTTAAAAAATATTGATGCGACATTTCCCTTAAATAAATTTATAGTTGTGACAGGACTTTCAGGAAGCGGAAAATCAACTCTTATAAACGATATTTTGTATCATGCCCTCATGCAAAAACAGAATCCATTCCACAGGGAAAAACCCGGATCTTTTGACAGAATTGAAGGATATGAAAATATTAAACGTGTCTATCTTATCGATCAGTCGCCGATAGGAAGAACACCTAGGAGCAATCCCGCAACCTACACGGGCTGCTTTACATACATAAGGGAGCTATTTGCCAAAACAAAAGATGCAAAGATTAAAGGCTACAAGGCAGGTAGGTTTTCTTTTAATGTTAAGGGAGGCAGGTGCGAAACTTGCCTTGGGGAAGGACAGATAAAAATTGAAATGCAATTTTTGGCCGACATCTACATAACCTGCGATGAATGCAATGGGTTACAGTACAATCAGGATGCACTTGCCGTTCAGTTTAACGAAAAAAACATAGCGCAAGTTCTGGCAATGAGCGCATCGGAAGCACTATCATTTTTTTCCTATGTTCCAGGACTTTCTCATAAGCTGGAAACAGTTAATGATGTTGGCCTGGCGTATATAAAACTGGGGCAGTCTGCTCCAACCCTCTCAGGAGGGGAAGCACAGAGAGTAAAACTGGCAGCAGAACTTTCAAAAAAAGGTTCTAATTCGCTATATCTTCTCGATGAACCGACTACAGGTCTTCATTTTGCGGATTTGGAGAAACTTCTCAATGTTTTAAAAAAATTAGTCAGTCTTGGTAATACTGTGATTGTGATTGAACATAACTTGGATGTAATCAAAAATGCGGATTATATAATAGACTTGGGGCCTGAGGGAGGTGAAAAAGGAGGCAGAATAATCGCCGAAGGCACACCAGCTGAAATAGCAGGAAATCCGAAATCATATACGGGACAGTTTTTGAAAAAAGTATTATAGCAATAAGCGCTTCCTATCACTTATAATAAGATACAATGAAAAAGTTTATAATTTCCTTTTGCGTTCTACTTTTCTACCTCATCTCATTTCATAAAAATACGTATGCCGCAAGCTTCACCACGGATTATGATGTCACATATAAAGTCGTTAACTCAAATACCAATGTAAGAATTAGCGTAATGCTAACGAATACTTCTGATGTATATTATGCTTCCTCCTATAAAATAGCAGCAGGCTTTGATGATATAGAAAATGTAAACGCTTATGATTCTGACGGTCCGATTACCCCAAAGATCAGTAAGGATGAAAAAGGACAAACAATTGATCTTACTTTTAACAAACGCGTTGTCGGCCTAGGAAATAAGCTTAACTTTACTCTTTCTTTTGATACCAAAGAAATTACTCAAAAAGTAGGCAGAATCTGGGAAGTTAATATTCCGGGGATTGCCAAACAGGCTGACTTTTCAACGTTTAATGTCCATGTTATCGTTCCAGAAGGCTTCGGAAATCCTTCATATATGAAGCCACAGATTTCTCAGACTTCCCTGGTGAGACAAGGCAATAGCTATAACTTCACAAAAGATCAGCTTGGATCATCTGGAATATCCATGGCTTTTGGGGACGAACAAACATATAACTTCGTCTTAACCTACCATCTTTACAATAACCATTTGTTCCCGGTAAAAACGGAAATAGCCCTTCCTCCTTCTACTAATTACCAGGAAGTTTCTATAGATAACATTTACCCTAAGCCTGTAAATGTAATTCTGGATAAGGATGGTAATTGGCTGGCACTCTACAATCTGGCTCCGTCTGAGAAATCCACAGTTCTTGTAAGAGGAAAAGTTATAATTAAACTTATTCCCAAAAAGGAGGTTCTTTCCCAAGAAGATCTGGATAATTATTTAAAAGAAAAGCCATACTGGCAGATCTCAAGCAATAAAATAAAAAAAATTGCACAAAATCTGACAACGCCTCGTGCTGTTTATGATTATGTCGTAAGACAACTTAAATATGATTTCTCAAGAGTTTCAGAAAACAAACCAAGGTTAGGCGCTTTGGGAGTTCTGGATAATCCGTCTTCGGCAGTTTGTCTGGAGTTTACTGACTTGTTCATTGCGCTGTCTCGCGCTGCCGGAATTCCGGCTAGAGAGGTCGACGGTTTTGCCTATACACAAAACTCCAAAGAGAGACCATTGTCTTTGGTGAAAGATGTCCTACATGCCTGGCCGGAGTATTACGATCGGGAAAAAATGTCTTGGATAATGGTTGACCCAACCTGGGGAAACACAACCGGAGGAATTGATTACTTCAATGTCTTGGACTTCGATCATTTTGCATTTGTTATAAAAGGAGAAAATAGCGATTATCCTGTACCTGCCGGCGGATACAAAACTCAAATTGACAAAAACTCAAAAGACGTTGAGGTAAGCTTTTCCGACAATTTTGAAAGTGCAAGTCCGGTTTTCCAAATAACCCAAGCTATTCCAAGCAATATAACCTCAGGATTACCCGCAAAAGGGAGCCTAACAATCAAAAATTCCGGAAAGGTTATGTCTTCTGACTACCAAATGATGATTGAGACTAAGTTTCTTAAGCCGACATATCAAAAAATAACCATAGGAAAAATTCCTCCGCTGGGTTCTGTAACCATGCCTATCTACTTTGAAAAAACGCCTTTTTTAACAAACAAAGAAGACCTAGTTACGATAACGGTTGCCGGTAGCACTTTTTATCATAAAATTAATATTTCTCCGTTTTTTTTCAATATTTGGTTTTTGTTAGGAGGTGGTATAATTGTCGCTTCAATCATCGTCCTATCGGTCTTTATCACAAAGCCCAGGAATATATCTTTTTCAAGACAAAAAAAATAATGTCTTGTACGTTGGCAAAGCAACCAATCTAAAAAGGAGAGTAAGTTCATATTTTTTAAAAAGTGCCAATTTATTAGAGAAGACAAAAGCTCTTGTTCGGGAAACAGCCAAAATAAAGACGATTTCTACTTCTTCCCAAATAGAAGCTTTGCTTTTAGAGGCAAACTACATTAAAAAATACAGGCCAAAATACAATGTACGACTCATAGACGGCAAAGCATACCCTTTTATAAAAATTACAAGCTCGGACCGCTACCCCAAAGTTCTAATCGCAAGAAGAATAGAGGATGAAGAAGTAGGTAAGTCTACTTATTTTGGCCCATACCCAACCGCAGGCGCAATGCGTCTGGTTCTGCGCACAATCAGAAAAATTTTCCCTTTTCAATCTGTTTCTAACCACCCAAAAAAACCATGCTTGTATCACCACCTCGGTCTTTGCCCTTGCCCTTTGGCATTTGACTCGCAGCTACTACGGAAAGAATATAAAAACAACATAAAACATATAATTCAGTTCCTCAAGGGAAATACGAAAAAAGTCATAAGGGATTTGGAAACCGAGAGAGATAACCTGAGCATAAATCAGAAATTTGAAAAAGCGGGTCTAGTTCAAAAAAAAATTGATGCGGTGCGCCTTGTGACAAGCAGTTATTACTCATTTTATGATGGGGGAGTAAACCCAAATTTAACAGAAGACAAAAGAGCGCTAGAGCTGACAATTCTTAGAAAAAATCTTAAAGATAATGGCGTCGACGTGCAAAATTTAGGCAGAATTGAATGCTACGATATCTCAAATATATCGGGACAATTGGCCACAGGATCAATGGTTGTTTTTGTAAACGGAGAGAGAGATCGATCTCTATATAGAAGGTTTAAAATTAAATTTATTGACACTAACAAACCCAATGACTTTGCTATGCTCTCAGAAATTCTCGACCGACGCTTGACCCATAACGAATGGTCTCTTCCGGATCTTATAATTATTGACGGAGGAAAGGGACAGGTCTCATCTGCTCATAAAACAGTAAGGCAAAAGAAACTTAACATACCTGTTATTGGCCTTGCCAAGAAATTTGAAACTATCGTAACCTCAGATTTAAAAGAAGTAAGAATTTCGAATAGTTCGCCTGCTCTTCATCTGCTAATGAGGATTAGAGATGAAGCCCACAGATTTGCCTTATCTTATCATAAAAAGCTTAGATCCGAGTTTATAAAGAGAAGTAAACCTTAAATTCTAATTCCGTGCAACATCATATATATATGGGGAATACAGAAATATAGCTGGTGGATCATCGAAAAAATATTTTTGAAAATCAGCATAAATTTTCTTCCTTTCGTTTCGATCAATTGTTTTTCTTCCGTCTTCCAAAAGTTTATCAATTCTCAAATTACTATAACCCGTTATGTTGTTGGGCTGGCTTGAATGCCAAAGCATGTATTGATCCGGATCCTTGGACGGGCTAAAATCGCCTAAGAAAAATTGAAATGTTGAGGGAATGGAATCGACTACCTCTATTTTTGTATAAACATTTATTTTTTTGAAGTTTTGAGAAATTGCCTGCGCAGTATCTTTATATTGGGGAAGTGTTTTTAACGTAAAATGGATATTGGAGGATGAAGATGCGCTCTGAGACTGCGATAAAATATTTCTTGCATGACTTAAGTCTTCAAATCGAAAATCCGCCCTGTCGTAAGTAACCCAAAAGTTCGGCGGATATGGCCCAAAATTTCTCGTGCCACCTAAGAATGTATCTGGAATCGCATAGGAGAGAGCCTCGCGTACTTTTTTTTCCGACAAGACTTGGTCTTTTGTATTGAAAAACAAAGTAACTAACTGATTGTTATTCAAAGTCTTTTCCAACTTTATATTCTTAAATTTTTCAATTGACGTGTCTTTAAAATTAAGGTCATGAATGCCGTAAATTCTAGAAACCTCACCTAGGACAAAGGCTGTCTTAACCGCATCTTCTGTTGGAAAAAAATGATATCTTAAAACTGCATCTTGAGGGCTTATCGGTGCCAATTCAATCTCAACCACAAATTCTCCATTTAATTTAATGTATTTAATCCTATAACTTCCAAGCCCAATAAATTTCTTTTTAAAAATAGGCCGAGATACGGTGGCCAGGAAAGGAGCGTAATTGTCCTTTAATTTAAAAATTATGGTATAGTCATCTGGTTTAGTCACAGAAACATCAGAAAATCCATAATTAATATACCTAGAAGTAAGGGGAGTTCCATCTGCAAATTGAATATCGCGTTTTAAAAAAAATGTATAGATCTTGCCGCTTCCGTCAATTTTCCAAGAAGCCGCGGCGCCAGGTTTTATGGATCCATCCTGTGAAACTGAAGTTAAACCATAAGACAGCTTGTAAAAAATTGTGCTTGGCAAATTATTTATAGTATAAGAACCAGTCATCCCTATGGTCTCTTTTTGTAAAAACGAAAAGGCTGAAGGCAGTATTTGAATTGTGACACGCAGAGCAAAAAAAGCTATAAGCCCTAGGAAAAAGAAAGCCAAGATTAACCTGCTCCATTTCTTAATGTATGCTTTAATAAGCCAAAATATAAGACGGCGTCTTATGATAATCATATTCTTGTAATTAAAATTATATCAGCGAGGAGAAAAGAGTAGAGTTATCAGTCCAAAGGAAACGGAAAGAATAATTGTAACCCAAACAAGCAACTTCTCTATGCTTTGTTTGCTTCTGTAAAATTCTCCTCCTCCTCCAAAGGTACGAGATATTCCGCTTCCTTGCATCTGGAGTAAAATTGCGGCAATTAAAAGAACTGCAATAATAATTTGAATGATGGATTTTATAACCATATTTGTTTTAATTATAGATTCTCAACGATAGTTTTGGCAAGTTTTTTTGAATCATGATAAAGAGAGAAATCCTCACTGATTAGATCGCCATGAACCACCCTAAAGGGGTATTTTTTATTCGTGTCAGGAATCGGTACGTATTTATATTGAGTTTTATATTTTGAGGGGATGGCGGGTTTGAAATTATTGTTTAAGAAAAATGTATCAAAGATGACAGACTGACAGTGTTTTTTGATTGCCTGGGCAAAATCCTCAATTGTATATTTCGGGGTTTCGAATGGTTTATTTGCCACATTAACAACGAAAATTTTCTTAGCAGACGTCTTCTTAAGAGCCTCTAGAATTGAGGGCACCATTAACACAGGCAGTACAGTCGTATATAAATCTCCAGGTCCGGCGATAATAATATCCGCGTTTTCAATAGAGTCAATGACTTCTCTTGAAACCGAAGGGTTCTTAGGCCTTAGAAAAAGTTTAATAATTTGCCCTTTAAATTTACCAAGATCGATGTTTTCCTCTCTTGTTACCGTATGTCCCGTTGAAGTTTTTGCCCAAATGGATATAGGCACTGCTGTTGAGGGATATATGTTACCCTTAACCTTGAAAATTCTTTGCATTTCCAAAAGACCCCTACCGAAATCCTCTTTTATCTGTGCCAGTGCAACCAGTATAAGATTACCAAGCTTTTGCCCGGGAAGAGAAACATCTGAACCATATCTGTTACCCGCAAATCGGTATTTAAGAAGCTCAAGCATAATAGGCTCTGCCGAAGAAAGCGCCATTATACAATTGATTAAATCTCCCGGCGGAAAAGTTTTATAAAATCGTCTTAATCTCCCCGCAGATCCGCCATCATCAGCCATGGAAACCACCACGGTTATATCGTTGAAATATTTTTTTATTCCACGCACTAAATTTGCGGTTCCGATACCGCCTCCAAGACAAACTATTTTTCTATTAACCATGATAAAAAGGTCACAATAACAGAAAGGAAGATCCCCACTACGAAAACTGCAAAAAATTGATTAAGAGAAACCCTTGGAATTATAAAACCTGCAATCGAGTATCCCTGAAAAACAAACGGCATTATCTTTACACTTGGAACGAATATAGTAAGCAAATAAAGTATAATCACGTTAATAAAAAAAGAAAACGTACCAAGCGTTACAATATTTAATGGCATGGCTACTATATTTAGAACAGGCTTTACTATTAAAAACATGATAGAGAGCACGACTCCGCCGAAAACATAAGTCGGCAATCCGCCTGATATTTTAACTCCAGTGAAAAGTTGGGACAGAACAAAAAGAGAAAGTGCATAAAATATAATGTTTCTAAGTATTGACTTCATAAATATTTTATGATGCTAGCAGATATAGACTCCCCTGTCAAACAGAGTGTTATAATATATATTATAAGTAAACCGAATTTAAAAGAAGAAAGAAAACTTTGGAAAAAGGGCTGTCTTTATGTCTTGGGAGTTGATGAGGTAGGAAGAGGCTCCTTCGCAGGACCGGTTATAGCTGGCGCAGTAGTCTTTGGCAAAAAAACTTCTTATCGGCTTCTTACAAACAGCGTCCTTTCACATATAAATGATTCTAAACTTCTCAGTCCTAAAAAAAGAGAAAAACTGGAAAAAGAAATAAAAAACGAAGCGCTTTTGCATGCTGTTTCGGTAATTGGAGTTACAACCATAAATAGACTGGGAATAGGCAAGGCAAGTCAGATGGCAGTTAGAAAAGTCGTAAAGACAATCCTTGAACAAATTCCTAAGCAGATCAAAGAGAAGCCTCAGATTTTTGTTTTAGCAGACGGCTTTCCCGCTCGCTATATTCGCGGGGTTGGGCTTATAAATCAAAAGGCAATTATCAAAGGCGATCAAAAAAGCGTATCAATCGCTGCTGCCTCAATTATTGCGAAAGTTTACAGAGACAGACTGATGAAAAAACTCCACAATAAATACCCGGGTTACGAACTTGCGAAAAATAAAGGCTATGGGACGAAAGAGCACCGCGAAGCATTGAAAAACTACGGTCTTTCCAAAATTCATCGAAAATCTTTTAATCTTCAGAAATTTTTATAGAGCGCTATCATTTTAAAAATATCCACAGGCGTAAATACGAACTTTATCTTATTTCATTTATAAAGACTGATCTATTTTAGCTCTTTCAAGAAGATTAATTAGATCTTGAGCTTCTGTACGGGTGTATTCTTCTCCAGTAACTATAAGGCTATTACCCTCAATTCTTTGCACTAACCTCCATTTGCTACGAAATCCTGGATAATCTGGATCCCAAGACCTAACGACTAAATTTTCCCTTATTGCTTCAGTTAAATTCATAATTTTTTCATCCAACGTGTACATAAATTTTCATTTCTTCATTTTTAATTCCTTCAAGGATTCTGGCTACAATTACAACTTTATTCTTTATTTTCGTACAAACGCATTATGTCGTTGATTGTAACTTACCTTGCGGTATGTTAAAGAATCGCTACCTGAAAGGTGAAATAGATTCGCTACCTTTTTGTTTAATATTGTGAGCCGCCGGCGAGTCGAACGCCGAACCGATTCCTTAAGAGGGAATTGCTCTGCCAGTTGAGCTAGCGGCCCATGAAAAACTTTATTAATTTTTCAATATTTAGTATACTACATTAAGTTAATATTGCAACTGCGCCTGTAGCTCAATGGATAGAGCACTTCGCTTCGGACGAAGGGGTTGGGGGTTCGACTCCCTTCAGGCGCGCAATTATGATAACATCGAAACTTATGACGAAATTCAAACTCTTATTTGCTCGAATAAAATCTTTAATATTAAACCACAAGAAAATTTCTCTGGTTGTTATAGCTATCCTCATCATTTCAGGCTATTTTTTAGTACCTAAATCTCAAAAACCAATCTTGACCGAAAGCGCATCGATTAAAGATATCGTTAAGACTGTTTCGGTAACGGGAAAAGTTGATTCGGATAATTCAGTTAATTTAACTTTCCAAGCTGGCGGTACGTTAGATTACTTAGGAGTAAAAGTCGGAGACACAGTTCAAAAAGGACAGCTTATAGCCTCCTTGAACAAGGACAACTTGTGGGCCGCTTTTAGACAGGCACAGCAAGACTTTACAGCCGCAAAAGCAGCATCGGAACAATACTATAGCGGTAACACAAATGCTACCGAAAGTTACGACCAAAAAGTGAAAAGAACAGCTTTGGACGCCACACAAAATAAGGCTTACGACAATATGGTAATTGCGCAAAAAGCCGTCTCCAATTACAACCTATATTCTCCAATTGACGGAATTATAACTAGGACCGATGCAGACACAGCCGGAATGAATGTAACTGCTCTTACAATCTTCACTGTTACCGACCCAAAATCCTTGGTATTTAAACTTGAAGTCGATCAGTCTGACGTAGGGCTAATCAGTTTAGGCCAAAAAGTTAAAATAGTGCTAGATGCTTTTCCTGGTAAAACACTGATGGAAACAGTAGTTAAAATAGATTTCGTAAGTCATACAACATCTTCAAACGGAACGGCATATTACGTCAACTCTAATCTTCCCCTTGATCAAAATTACAGAGTTGGAATGAGCGGAAATGCCGACGTAATAATCGCCACAAAAAACCAAGTTTTAGCTATTCCCGCATCTAGTGTAATGGACGATAACACAGTCTATAAACGTTCGGAAAAAAAATATAAAAAAACAAAAGTTAAACTTGGTCTACAAAACGATACCCAAGCGCAAGTTTTATCCGGCTTGTCGAAAGGAGATACTGTTGTCATAGATCCAACTTCAGTTCCTCAAAATTTAATAGTTAAAAATTAACCAGCATGAAAACAACAGACGACATAATAAAAATGGTTGACATTACCAAAATATACGACTCTTTGGACGTAAAAACAGTAGCGCTAAGCGATATTGACCTCGTTGTTAAGCGCGGCGACTTTATCGCAATAACAGGGAGGTCTGGAAGCGGAAAATCAACTCTTATGCATATAATTGGCCTTTTGGACAACCCTACATCTGGAAAATATGTGCTAAACGGAACTGATGTTTCAAAACTGGCAGAAGACGAACTGGCTTTCCAGAGAAATAAAGAGATAGGCTTTGTTTTCCAACAATTTAACCTCTTGCCCAGAAGCACAGCGGTAGAAAATGTTATCTTACCGGCAATTTACGCCGGCGTTGGATCTAAAGAAAGAACCGAAAAGGCAGTTGAGTTACTTACTGAGCTTGGCCTTGAAGATCATTTAAACAAAAAACCAAATCAAATGTCCGGAGGACAACAGCAAAGAGTTACTATAGCCAGAGCTCTGATGAACGATCCAGAATTGATACTGGCAGATGAACCTACGGGTAATTTAGACATAAAATCCGGAGATGACGTTATGAAAACCTTAAAGGCTTTAAACAAGGAAGGAAAAACTATCGTTCTCATAACTCATGAACACGATATTGCAGCACAAGCAAAAAAAATTTGGCACCTTGAGGACGGAAGGTTGATTAACAAACCATGAATTTTTCAGAACTTTTAATTTTGTCATGGAAAGCAATAGTAATAAATAAATTAAGAAGTTTTTTAACTACCCTAGGCGTAATAATTGGTGTTTTTTCTATAATTCTATTAGTGTCAATCGGCTCAGGACTCCAAGGATATATTACCAAAGAAATTTCTTCATTAGGACCTAATATCATAGACGTATTGCCTGGTAATTCCTTAGCTACCGCTTTTGGTCCAGGTTCATCCAATAAGCTGATACTCCAAGATGCCAGAAATCTGAAAACAAGGCTGATTTCAACTGCGGAAGTATCCCCCATATCTGAAACCGCAACAAATGCAAAATACAAAAATATATTAGATAAAAATATTTACGTAATAGGCACCACTTCTAACTATCCCAAAACCGTAATAAGTATGAAACTTGCTCAGGGAATTTTTTTTACACTGGGACAGGAACAATCCGGTTCAAAAGTTACGGTAATAGGATATACAATGTATACAAAATTTTTTGACAAGGAGCGCGCGATAGGAAAAAAAATTTTCCTAGGTAACCAAACATATACCGTAGTCGGTGTGGCCGAAAAAACTGGAATTACCTTAGGCGTTGATCACGACAATGTTGCTTACGTTCCTATTGTAGTAATGCATTCTCAGTTTGGAATTGATAGTATAACCGAAATAGCGGTTAACGCAAATTCCGAATCACTTGTTCCTGTTGTCAAAAAACAAATTAAAGACACTCTTTTAAAAAGACTGACTACGGATGATTTTAGTATCCAAACAGGAGATACTCTTGCTACTACCATATCAAATATTACAAACATGCTGTCTTTAGCGCTTGGAGGAATAGCGGCTATTTCCCTTCTGGTCGGAGGAATAGGCGTAGCAAATATTATGCTTGTATCAGTAACCGAAAGAACCAAAGAAATTGGCCTACGGAAGGCATTGGGAGCAAAAAGAAGTGATATTCTTAAACAATTTCTACTTGAAGCAGTTATTCTCTCAATAGGAGGAGGAATAATTGGGATTATTTTTGGCCTTGCTGCTTCATTTACTCTTTCGAAATTTTTCGTATCGCAAGTAACCCTTTGGTCGGTTCTACTGGCCTTTTGTTTTTCAGCAGCGGTTGGAATTGTCTTTGGAATGGCTCCGGCTATAAGAGCGTCGAAACTGTCTCCTATCGAAGCGTTAAGATATGAATAGTAATCCTGTTCTGTCCAACAGAAACTTACAAGATAAGCTATTAACTTTTTTAAGATTTTTCATAGGCTGGCCGATTTCCATTCTCGCTCTTTTTTTTATAGTTAAATTTATTATTCCCCAATCTCAAATAATTATCAAAAGCATTCAGGAAATTACGGTTTTGCCGCTTGTGTTTGCAGTCTTCTGTTTTTTACTTTATTACTTCATCCGCTCTTATCTTTGGAAAAAACTTCTTGCGGAAAAAGGTTATGACATACCATTCAAAGAGGTATCCTTTTTGTGGAGCATGGCAGAACTTAAACGATTTGTTCCGGGAAACATTTGGTCCTTTCTGGGAAAAAGTACTGCCTTCTCTCAAAAGGGGATAGGTAAAAAAGAAATAGCACATTTGCTTTTAATCGAGATCGAATTCTTCATCCTTGCCTGTTTGATAATTTCTCTTTTCTCAATCTCTTTTATACTCGAAGAAGTTTTACTGCTCAAATCTTATTCTGTATTTATAATACCATCGATAACAGCAGTCGTTCTTCTAGTCTCCCTTATTTTTTTGTTTAATAAAAAAATAAACAGACTTCAGACTGGTTTCATAAAATATCTGCTTCCAGACTTTACTCCCTCAGCCAATACATTTTTTCTTATTATTTCTATCGCATCTGTTTTCTTCTTTGGCCTTGGAACTTATCTCACAATGGTATCTATAGTATTCTTAAGCCTTAAATCAATTTTGTCATATGTTGGATTTTTCGTTCTTTCCCTTCTCATAGGATACGTTTCTTTTATTACGCCCATGGGACTAGGAATTCGGGAGGGGGCGATAACAGTAGGTCTCACCAAACTACTCACTTTTCGAATTGCCGGGTTTGCCGCAATTTACTCCAGAATAATTCTTGTCCTGTCGGAAATCTTATTTCTCGTATGCACATTTGTCTGGCACAGTATGAAAAGCAAAATATTTTTAAAAGCAGAAGATTACGTAAGAGAACATAGTCAAGAAATCATACTTGGAATCTTAATAATTTTGTATATTTTTTACTTTACCAGCGCAAGTTTCTTAAGATACGATAATTTCTACACCGGCAGGTTTGATTTAGGTAATATGGACCAGACAGTTTGGAACACAACTCATGGAAGAATTTTTACTCTTACCGACCCCAACGGAACGAACATTATTTCCCGCCTTGCGTTTCATGCGGATTTTATTTTAATTCTTATCTCTCCTTTATATTTTATCTGGTCTCACCCCAAAATGCTTCTTTTACTTCAGTCTGTGATCTTAGGACTTGGAGCAATTTTTGTATATCTATTGGCCCGCTCTGTTTTAAAAAACAAAAATTTAACCCTCGTATTCTCGCTTGCATACCTGATAAGCCCGTTGGTTGGATTTGTTAACTTATACGATTTCCATCCTGTTGCCCTGACAACTACATTTTTCCTTGGCGCTTTCTATTTTTTGAAACAAAAAAGATATATTTTATTTCTGATATTTCTAACCCTAGCTTCTATAGCCAAAGAGCAAATATGGATAATCACGGGATTGTTTGGTCTATATGTATTTTTCGTCGAAAAAAAAAGAGTCTTAGGGACGGGGATAGCCATCGCATCTTTTGCAATTTTTTACTATTTAGTCTGGCAAGCCATACCAACTGCATTAGGAGGAAAACATTTTGCGCTCTCGTATTATTCTGATTTTGGAGAGTCTCCTACGAAGATCATAGGAAATATCATTTTCTCCCCTCAGAAAACATTAATCGCAGTCCTACAGAAAGAACAGTTGCTTTATCTTCTCAACATTTTTCTGCCCTTGGGCTTCTTATCGTTTTTAAACCCCTTAACCCTGATTTTTTCCTTTCCGGATTTATTAATAAACCTTCTGAGTAAAAACACTCAGCTTCAAAAAATTTATTACCAATATTCCTCTTCTATCATTCCTTTTTTATTTATTTCCGCAATATATGGAGTTAATAATCTAAAAAAAAGGTTTCCTAAAATCTCCGCTAATATATACATTTCTTATGTAATTTTTTTCGCTTTCTTATCTGCATACCTGCTCGGTCCACTGCCGGGAACCAGCAATCCAAATATAAATATGTTCATTAAACAACAGTCGAACAGGGAAATCATTGACGATTATTTATCGTCCATCCCTGCGAAATTTAGCATCGCAGCTACCAACAATGTCGGATCTCATCTTTCCCATAGACAAAAGATTTTTACCATTCCTGTAGGAATTGACAAGGCAGATATCATTGTTTTCTTGTTGAATGACCCCTTTGCCCAACCATCTCTAAAAGCACAAAAAGAGATTGCAAAAAAGATGGAAAATGATAAAAATTATATCGAAGTTTTTAAAGAAGGCGATTTCATTGTCTTTGAAAAAAGAGATCTTTACTTGGAGTCCGGGAGAAAAAAAATACATCAGATTAAGCTATTCCCACTGTCAATTTCCAGTCTTTCGCATAGAAATTACGAAGGCGGAACAATAAATATCGAAAGAAAAGTAGACTCATCAGGGCTTTTCTCAAGTTATCTGATTTCTTACCCCTCTGACGGGCTTAAAGTATATGCCTTAATGAATATTCCAAAGTCACCCAAGCCTGAGAATGGATATCCGGTTCTTATTGTAAATCATGGCTACATAGACCCTAAAGAATACAGCACAATAACCTCCTACAAGGGGATTACCGATTATTTTTCATCGCATGGCTTCTTAGTTCTAAAACCGGACTATAGAGGTAACGGCAAGTCGGAAATCGACAACAAGGCACTTATGCGATTTGCATACCCAATTGACGTAATGAATTTAATCGCATCAATAGGAAATATTGACGGAGCGGACAAGAATAATATCTTCTTATGGGGGCATTCAATGGGAGGCGAGGTTACCCTGGAAACCTTAGAAATCATAGGCAAAAACCCAGACCTTAGCAAAAGCGTTAAGGCTGCAATTCTATGGGCGCCTGTCATTGACCCCATCAGATGGTTCTCAAGGTCTCACTTATCACAACTTCCGGAAATGACAATAAGACCATTTCCATACTCGGAAACATTTATGATACTCGGAACACCAGATCAAAACCCCGCGCTTTGGCAAAGTCTTTCCCCTCTCTCTTACCTTTCGGATATTCAAACGCCAATCCAAATAGATCATGGCACATCCGATGAAACAGTCCCCTATGAATGGTCGATTGAACTATATAATGATTTAAAAACTTTAGGCAAAAAAACAGATCTTAATCTGTATCCAGATAGTAACCACAATATACAACCCTTATTTAACAAAGCTGCCAAGGACTCTCTAGATTTCTTGGAAAAGAATAAATAAATTTCAGGGGTTAAGGCTTATTTTGACTTATATCTGCCATAGGTCTGTGAGATTTTTTTGCTATTGAAAGATATATACATTCCATAAACCAAGACAATTAATGCTCCAAGCTGCATCGCAAAAGCAACTCCTAAATGCTCTGCGATAAGCCCTATTTGGAAACTACCGATAGGAGACAT
>JAMCYD010000031.1 GCA_023473785.1 Patescibacteria group bacterium | reverse complement strand
TACATCTTAAAAGTCTTACCACTTTTGCCAATCCGTTCCGGTGTATCTGCCAGGATTGGACCTCTTGAGTCAATTTTTATGGCGACCGCAACCAGAAAAATAATTGGCGAGAAAATTATAAGTAATATAGCAGAAAAGACAATATCCATTAGTCTTTTGGCTGCCTCATAGAATAGGCTTTTTTTAATTTCTATATATGGCATACTTCACTACACAAGCCCGTTGCTTTATATAAACTCCAAGTCAAGCAATATATAATCGTCAAATTTATGTAAGGTGTTCATTTGGAGTACCCGCAAGGCTTTCAACTAACTTCTTTATCTTTGGAACTGAATCTTTTGTGCATATAAGAAGCACGTCATCCGTGTTTATGACAATCATTTTTTCAAGATCTATGCCAACCGTTAACTGATCTGTGTAGTTAAAAACAAGATTATCCAAAGAATCGTTAACAAGAACCTTTCCCCTGGTGACATTTTCCCCGGATGAAATTTCCAATGCTTCCTTTAATGCCTCCCACGCTCCCACATCGCTCCATCCAAGGTCTGCCGCTATAACAGATATATGCTTGGGATCCATTCTTTCAAGTATTGCGTTGTCAAAGCTTATCTTTTCAAAAGTTGGATAAATTTCTCCAAGAGCTTGAGAATAATTCTTTTTTCCAATTGCGTCCTGGATCCTCATTAACCCCTGATGCAAATCCGGGGTAAACTTTTTGAATTGAGAAAGCAAAAATCGAGGTGTTGTGACGAAATATCCAGGATTCCAGGCGTAATTTTTTGCTTTAAGAAAACTCTCAGCCTCTTCAAGCGTTGGTCTATAAACCATTCTTTTAAAGTGGAAGATTTTCGTACCTTTTTCTTGCTTTACTTCTTCTCCAAGTTCAATCCATCCAAGATTTTGATTTGCAAATCTGGCTCTTTGTCCTATCAGAATTAAAGAATTAGGATTATCTTTAACGAGAGATTCTGCCATTTTCAAAACTTCCCTAAACCTTCTTTCCTTTTTCACGAAATGATCGCTCCAGACAATGGCAACAGGTGTATCCGGATGATATTTGCCTATAGCGCTTATGGCAAGTCCTACCGCCGGCCCCACATCTCTCATATCCGGTTCAAAAATAAAATTTTCTTCTGGAATTTCCGGCAGATGAGGACGAACGATATTCTCATATCTTTTACCTGTTGCTATGTATATATTCTCTGATTTGAAATCCGGAATAAGTCTGTCAACCGCAAGTTGTAGAGTGGATTTTTCACCAACTATTTTTTCGAATTGTTTAGGGGTATTCTTGCGAGACAACGGCCAAAGTCTGGTTCCTACACCGCCTGCGAAGATAGCAATTTTCATAGATTATATCCTGCTAAGTCTTTTAATCTCTGATGTAAAGTTTTTTTTAAAATTTTCAAAACTGAATTTTTTTGCCTGAGCTATGCAATCCTTCGGATCGAATTTTAAATTCATAAATTCTTTCAAAACTTTTGTAAGTGCCTCGCTCGTTTGGGGATAAAAAAACATTCCTGTTTTGCCTTCAAAAACTGTTTCAAGCGCACCCCCCCGCCTGTAAGCGATAACGGGCTTACCAAGGCTCTGCGCTTCAAGAATTGTCAGTCCAAAATCTTCCCTCCCCGGAAAAATCAAAGCACGACAACCTTTATAATACTCTATCAATTCTTTATCAGTCAAGTGACCCAAGAATTCTATATTGGGGCCAGCCAAGCTTCTAAGCTTTACCTCTTCAAGCCCAGTCCCCACAATCTTTAATGAAAGTTTCAGTCTATTAAAAGCTCTAATTGCAACATCTATTCTTTTGTATGAAACCAGGCGGGAAACAATTAAAAAATAACGCGAGGAGTTCCGTCTTGACGGGGCGACTTCAGCGCTCAACGTAAGCGGCGGATAAATTATTAAAGAATCCCTGTTGTAAAATTTTTTAATTCTTTCTTGAACCTCTTTGGAAATTGCAATAATCGCGTCCGGTCTTTGGGCTGCAATTTTGTCCCAAAATCTAAGGTAAGAAATTACCGGTTTTGCAATAAATCTAAAAAATGAATTTTTAAAATATTCATCATAGCCACTCCATAAGTATCTAGTTGGAGTAAGACAATAGCAAATATGTAAAGTTTTAGGTTTTGTAATTATGCCCTTTGCAGCCTCACTCGTCAGCGAAATTACTAAATCATATTCATCGAAAGAAAAACTTTCAAAGGCCAAAGGCATAAGCACCGCATATAATTCATGCAATGACTTGGCAAATGGAAACTTTTGAAGAAAAGAAGTCTTTACATTAAAAACTTTTGCCCATGGAGTTCTTTTCTGATCATAAACCGAAGTATAAAGAGGAGCATCGGGGAATAAATCATGAAGCGCCAAAAGCACTCTTTCTGCTCCTCCCCACTTATTCACCCTGTCATACACCAACGCAACTTTCATCTCCTGATTATAGCACTTAAAAGTTCTAGTTCGTCATATTGACAGACAAACAGTCTTCCAGTTTGATACTAGCTTATAGTATGGTATAATACTCAACTATGTTGTACGGCAATGAGATTCTTCGAGATTTTTATCTAGGCAAGACCACCGAGGAAGATTTAAGAAGAAGAGAAAAACAAGTCAGAAATACTGCTCAGGAATATGCAAAAGCAAACACCGTAGAGGAATATCAAGCAGCTTCTCTAATAAGAAATGGTGCCTATTCTTATTCAGAGTTTCAGGAATTAGGTTTGTATGCACCTCAAGGTTTCTTCGAAAAGACTATAGATTTTTCTCCAGCTTCAATGCCTCTTATGCCCCAAACTCTTTCTCCATTCTTCGGAAAATGCATTTCCGAGCTCGCTATGATGCTCTATCTAAGCGATTCCGATAGGGCTACCGACGTAACTTTTATGGGAATAGGTGCGGGCAGGGGATTTTTGGATCACGATCTTATTGATCACCTCATGACTGTAAAAATGAATCCGGAATGGGAAGATGAAGTTAACCGACTCAGGAGAACTAGTGAATTTTTGGTAACAGATAGAACTGATAGATCCCAAACGCTACTCGAAGAAGAATTAACTGATGTTATACAGACTCATCAACTTAGAGATAGATTAAAGATTATGAGAGTGGACGCTACGGGCTTTGAGCTTGAGCGAAAACCCTACGGAATTGTTTACGGCAATGAAATTCTAGATAATATGCCGGTTGAGCCAATAATTAAAATTGATGAAGTTTTATATGGAGTCGTAGTAGTTCCATACGCCGAGGTCATGGAAATAGCAGATGAGGAAAGTGATTACAAAAGAGCCGTAGGAGAAAGATTCCCAGAACTCAAAGGAAGAACCCTGAGTAAGGATGAAGCTAGGCGGTTGATAGAAGCCGGTACTATGGGGTTAATTAAATTTAAACCAGTTCTAATTCCACTCCATTCTCTACCCGACCTAGGAGAAAAAGTTGAGAACTCATCAGCTGCTCAATCAAATTTAAAAAATCCAGACTATGAGGACCTGTACCCGTTACAAGCGGGCTTAACACCTATGCTTAGAAGCATTAGGAAATCATTTAGTCACGGAATTATTATCTTGATAGATTACCATCCGGTACACGGGAACACACACAATTGGAATCAGGCTGTATCAAGCGTACTCAATTTTTCCTTAAAAGATCCACACGATTTGGACTTTCAGATAGATTTTGATCAAGTCAAGGAAGAGGCATCAAGAGAAGAAATGGAGGTTAGATATTTTTCCCCCCAAAATGAAACACTAAGAACTTTTTCTTCGATTCTTAATACCCTGACTTTAAAAGATATGCAAAGATGGGCAAAAGCAAATGGGTATGGGAATCTAACTTCTGCCCAACTGCCTACTGCTATTAAAAACGGCTACTCTATTTTTCTTCCTTTTTCAAATTTCCACAATATAATTTGTCTATCATTTTGATAAAAAACTTTCATAAATAAAATAATGCATTAATTCTTTTGGAAGATCATCCAATAATGCTTGCATTTATAAGACTTGCCGAAGAAAAATTCCTTCTTCCCAATTCTTTCTTCCTTAATCAATTCTACTTTATCCTTATATAAGGATAATATTTCAGTTCTATCAAATGTTTTTTCAAATTTACCAGAAATAGGATTTAAAAAAGCATTTTTTTCGTCTGATGGAGATTTTTTAATCATTTCCCTATGGTACTCATCATCTATAGACAAAACATAAACTAAGATTAAGCCACCTGATCTTACAACTCGAATCAACTCGCTTACAGCAAATTTCCTTCCCTTTATTGTCTCTATGTCAGTTGTCGCAAAACAATCAATCCCTAAATCAAAACTATTTGACTTAAATGGCCAAGCTTTTATTGCATCATGAATAATAAATTTAGCTTTATTTAGAATTTTTTCTCTGTACGCCCGCCTCTTCGCTTCTTTTATGGCTGCTTTAGAAAAATCAAAGCCAGTCATTTCTACTCCTTGCTTAGCTAGCCAAATTACATTTCTTCCCTTCCCACAACCCATCTCAATTCCATTAGACTCGCTTCTAATTTTATTAGTCTTAAACCAGTCCCAAAATTTTAGTATACCCGAAGATGGCTTATCGGAATCCATTTGCTTTAATACCTTTGGGGTTAGATGTTCCGCATCCCAAATTTTCTTCTGTCTGGAATGGCTTACTGCTTTAGGTTTTCTCATCCTAGGACTTCTTTGTAGACTTGGAGAGTTTCTTTTGCCATTTTTAGCCAAGAAAATTCTTTTGATCTTTGAAAACCTTTCTCTATTACTCCTCGATCAAAACTTTTTTTATATGCTATTTTCATTTTCTCTGCCATATCGTTCTCATCGTATGGATCAAAATAAATAGCATTATCTTGGCAAACTTCTTTAAGCGCTGGGATATTTGACGCAAGAACCAAACACTTATTTGCCATGGCCTCCAAAGCCGGCAGGCCGAATCCTTCCATGAGAGACGGAACAATCAAGGCTTTTGCGCTTTCATACAACGATTTAAGCTCAATATCTGTCGCTTCACCATAAAATGAAATAAATTTATATACATTCATTTTTATTACTCTTTCTTTGAGTTTTTTATAGAAATAATCTTCTTTTCCAACAAGAACAAGAGAGATGTTAAATCCTTGGGATATCAAGATAGTAAAAGCTTGAATAAACCGATATAAATTTTTATGCGGGTACGCATTCCCAACATATAGAAAATAGTCTTTGGCTATTAGTCGCTGGGTATTCGTCGTTGATTTATCTATACTTAATACGTCTCCATCTGCTCCTTCATAAACTACTTCTATTTTCTTTGGATCCACTTTCAAATGATCAACAATCTCATCTCTTGTCGTTCTTGATACTGCGATTATTTTCTTCGCTCTATTGGCAGCCTTTAATATAATGTATTTGTATCCTAAATGTTTAATTGCGTAAAGCGGAAAGGGCAAAGTCGATGCCCTACCGGTTGGGAAATGAAGCTGAATTAAATCATGAATCGTTACAATAAATGGCTTATCGTAAGAAATAGGCACTGAAAAATATGGAAAATGAACAAGATCAAGGCTCTCATTGTACAAAATTTTTGGGAAATTCAACTGCTCTCCAATACTATGCCATTTAATATTCGCCTCAATAATTTTAAAATTTTGGTATTTGAGAGCTGATAATTGAGATTCTATAACTGCGCAATCTTGTCTCAGTGCGAATAAACAATACTGATTATTTTTATCTAACCGACCTAGAAATCGTACAAGATTGCGCGTGTATCTACCTACACCAGTTTGGTTCCATAGCCTTACATCAATCCCAATCCTCATGGTTTTAAGTATATCACAGAGCTTCCAAGGAACTCTATTTGAAGAACAGAAATGCGCTGTTTATGAAAAGGAGCAGCGTCAAAAATGCAGAAATCAAACAATAAAAACAGTAATCTTTTATTGCGAATATTTGAATCAAAACTAAAAAAATTGAAAAAATAAGTCCCAAAGATGATGATATAAATAAAACTAGAAACAGAGTCGACAGGGAAGAAGTAAGAAAAAACGAAGAAACTATCCCTCCTAGCATAAAAAGATAAAATAATAATCCCAACGCCTCGTTTCTAACAAAAAATATTCTAGACCATTTACTTTCTGTAACGACCGAGCAATCATGGTCTAAAGGACATACCAGAGGCTTTTTTTTCTGATGCTGATACAACAAATAAGAAGAATCAATTATCCCTCCAAGACACAAAACAATGAAAGTAGCTATAAACTGCATGATTGTTAGTTATTTTCACCTCTGGCAAAAACGACCAGTGCCAGTGCGGAAAATAATATTGCGATATCGCGGAAAACAATATCCAAGACGCCGATATTAGCAATAATGATGCCTACAAGAGTTAAAACTGCAAGGCTTGCCGCATAGAATATTTTGTGGCCCCATAAAAGCCACATAGCAATGGCTAATTCGTAAATAGAAAAAAGAGAAAGAAGAAGCTGGGCTGGGAATATGTTTCTTAAAATTTGAGGAAGATAGCCTATCCAATTTTGAGGCTCCAAAAATGCAGCAATTGCTGCATAAAAGAATACAATTGCTATTCCTGTTCTGAGAAGATAAAAGATAAGTTTTTTATTCTTCATTTAATTTGATCTTAAAGCTACCCAAAGCTTAAGATTCACCCCCTGTATAACAAGCCAGGTTACAAATCTAGGATATTTATCCTGGTAATGTTTATTATAAAAGATTTTCATGGCTTGAAAACGTGCAAGAGTCGCCATTTTTTTTGTTTTTTTATCAGCTGTTGAAACCTCTTTTGAGATTTTTTTAATTCCTCCTGAAACTCCCTTATGATGTAAAATTGAGACACTTGGAATAAAATATGTTTTCCATCCCTTTTCTTTCAATCTGTAGCAAAATTCCAAATCCTCACCATAGAAAAAATAATCCTCATCCCACCAGCTAATTTCTTCTCCGGCTTCCCTTCTCACGAGCATAAAAGCACCGGCGCAGGCATCTATCTCATGTGTCTTGCTAAGGTCTAGAAAGCCAAGATTGTATCCTGAAAATATTCTCGAGTGAGAAAATATTTTCGAAAGACCGGAAAAATAGCAAAACGCATTCCATGGCGTTGGAAAGCCCCGATGACACGCGTCGTCAAGCTTCCCGTTTGGCATAACAAGCTTACAGGTTGAAACGCCTACGCTCTTATGATTATCCATAAACTTAACCATTTTATCAAGTACATCATCTCGCAATAATGTGTCTGGGTTTAGGAATAATATATATTTCCCTTTTGTTTTTTTTACCCCCAGATTGTTTGCTTTTGAAAAACCAAGATTTCTTTTGCTTTCAATCAAAACTGCACTAGGAAACTTATTTTTCACCATTTCACTTGAGCGATCCGAAGAGTCATTGTCAACGACAATCACTTCATGCTTCAAATTCCCAACTGACTTCTTGATAGAAAGAAGGCAATTTAGAAGAAATTCCCTGGCATTATAAGAAACAATAACTATTGAAAGATCAATCATGATATAAGTATTAATTGCTTGTTGCTAGTCTATAAACATCTTCCAGCTTTTCAACAATTACTCTCCAGTCATATTTTTTCTCAATAAGTTTTCTTGCATTTGCTGTAATCTCCTTATATAGCTTATCATTCTCAAAAACTTCTATAATTCGATTTGTTAACCCATTTGCTTCATCTGAGATCAAAACTTCCTCGTGATCCTTTGCGCCAATCCCCGATGCCCCTAACTTTGTGGTTGCAACTACCACGCCTGATGCCATAGCTTCTAATATCTTAAAACTCGTTCCGCCTCCAATCCTAATTGGCGCAAGCAGTAAGCTTGCTTTTTGAAAAATTTTGGACGTGTCATTATCTGCGTTTTCATCAAAAATAATATCACTATCTTTGGTTTTTTTTAGATATTCCGGAATATCTTTTCCAACTACCCGCAATTTAATTTTAAATTCCGAATCTTTAGTTTTTAATTTTAATAATGGCCATATGTCTTTATAAATCCACCTAAGTGCATCTCTATTCTCAACCCACCTAAAATCTCCAATAAAAAGTATAGTTTTATCATTATTTTTATTTGCAAATCTTAAGTCCTTAATTCTGAATATATTAATATCAACACCGTTTGGTACAACTACTACGTTTTTATTTTTTGCCTTCATAATTTTTGCCTCATCTTCCGAGACTGCTATTAAATAATTTGCTTTCTTCCAAAATGCTTCTTCCTTATTTTTCAACTTAAAAACATCTATGTTTAGCAAGGGACGAAGCAGAATTGAAATTCTATCGGAATATCTTTTATAAACAAGGTATTCCACATTATGCTCCGCCAATACAACAGGAATGAAGGTTTTGGGTAAATTTTGCATTACATAAGAAGTTTCTACATGGATTAGATCAAACTTTTCACTTATAAGAAGCTTATTAATTTCTTCCCTCATTTTTGTCTGAGCGTGTCCCGTTATCAGAAACGGAGAATTTGACAATCCGGTTTTTACTATATTAGCAAGTGACCATTGTTTTTTTCTGTCAATAGCTATAACTTTTTTGCAAATTTTTTCTACTTCTTCTATATCTTTTTTTGTCTGATTTGCTCTTTTCTCACAAACTAAGGTAATCTCGTGTCTTTGGGATAGATTTTTCAAAATATTGAATAGACGAATGTGGCCACCCGAAAACAATGGATAAGGCAAGTATGATGAAACCATTAAGATTTTCATGGTTTTTGACGAAGATTAAAAAGAAGAAATTCAGACGAAGCATAAACCAGCTTGTAAGATTTGCCAAAATCGTAATCGTAGGATTTGGGAGCAAAAATTACAAGATGAGTGGCGCCCATCTTGATAAGATCAGGCAAGGGTTTTTCAAAACTTGACCAACCTTGTCTATCCATAAAATATAAAGCAGTTGTATCTCCATCTGCGGTAGGCACGATTACTTTTGCATCTTTTGGAGTAAGACTGTCTATTATCTTCCCATCTCTTATAAGCTCCGGATGATTTATGTTGTAAAATGCACGAATATTGAACCATCCAAAAGAAAGCATAAACGCAATTGAGGCAAAAAGAATGACAATGGATACTGGTCTATAAATATTGGCTTTGTTCTCCCAGAGAAAATACGAACCAAGCGCAAGGTAGATTGCGATACTTGGCATAATAAGAATTTGATAATAGTCATGCATAACATTTCCTGTTGCAAATGTCGTGACATACAAAATCGAGGAGATCAGAAACGAAAGGAAAAATAAATAACTTTTCTTAGGAAGCTTGAGCAAAAGACCTACGATAAAAAGAGGAAGTCCCCAATAACCTAATATCAAATTAGAGAGTCTTTCCGCGAAAATCCAATGAAAAAATGCCCCTTTAAATCTTATATTGTTCCCGTTTAGAAGCCATCCGCTTTGAGGAATTCCTCCGGGATATTGAAGCATCCAAATTCTCCATAAAACGAAGGGCAAGATTGACAAAACTGCAAAAATCCAAAGTTTTTTATTTTTCAGAAAGGTAAATCCATACTTTTCATACAGAAGATACAGAATAGGAAGAAAAAAGAATATAACAAATGGCTTAAGAAGAAAAGCAACGCTCGTAAAAATTAAGGCAATAAAAAAATGAAAATTAAAAATTGCAAGTTTCTCTTTTTCAATCCACCTTTCGAGAAAATATATAGCGCCTAAAAATGCTGCTACTGTAGATGAATCCGGCAAGACTACTCTTCCAAAGTAAATATTAAAAGGAATAAAAGTGAAGAAAAAAGCAGTCAAAAGGCCAACAAAGCCATTGAGATGCTTTTTGACAATAAGATACAAAAAAATGCTGGACAAAAGAGATGAGAAAATCGTCACAAGTCTTCCCCACTGCTCGATAGTAAGTTTTCCTATGAATTTAAATAGTGATGCCTGGAAAACATTATAGATAGGAAACTCTACGAACCTATAGCCTTTTGGGTTTTCCCAAACCCCGGATGGAACATTTGACAGATCATAGAATATAGGATGGAGAACATCAAATCCATATTTGACGAAATTACGAGACACAGCCGATGTGTCTACTTGACGCCAGGCATGCCAATCAGCAATTGGACTATCAAATTTATATAACCTTGTAAAAAAACCCAGGATAAGAATAAGAGATAAGATTATAAATTCCAGTCTTTTCATTTTATAGGTATTGTTATTGTATTTACTGTTTTTACAACCTCCTCAACATCTCCTTTCTTATCAAACTGAAAGATCCTTGCGCTTGTCGAACCTTCTGCGGCAGCAAAAGCAAGATCAAGAGATTTCATCGTATGGACAGTAAGATTTTCGTTTTGGAAAGTAAACCACAAGGCATCCTTAAGCCCCACGGGGAAAACCCAGGCTTCTCCATGACGAATCGGTACATCAGTAAAGTAAAATACAGGATTTTGTGGGGTAGCTTTCTTATTTTGAAATCTATCGTTGAAATTAACAAGAAGTCTTTGGGTGATATTTCCCGCAGCTAGCCAATCATTGTTTATTCTTTGCAGCTCAAATATATGAAAAGCGCTAAACCCTAAAACAATAAGTACTAATAAAATAGCTTTTAATCTTTTATTTAAACTGAAATTGTAGTAAAACTTTTGAAGGATAAAAGCAAAGATAAGCAGTAAACCAAAAGAGGAAAGGTAACTGTATCGAACTGCAATGTTCCCAAGTCCTAAAAACGGCAGAAGTGCAATCAGGAAGAATAAGCTTCCAAGATATACTATGCTAAGGCTATCTTTGTCAATTTTCCTACGTATTGCCTTGTAGAAAAAGAACAATAAGAGAACTAGGATAACCAAAATTACCACAACGGCTTGCAAGTGACTTTTTCCGTAATCTCGCAGCAAGGCATAAAAAGGAAGTATTTTTGTGCCAAAAATAGTAAGACTAAAATAGCCTAAAATATTACCTACGAAATTATAAGGGAGATGAATAAGACTGTAACTATAATCCCCTGATGGTCCCAGACTTGCTGCCAACTGCCTAAAAACTAAATAAACGGCAATAGGAATAACGTACAGATAATAAACCAAACGACTGGAAAATTTGTTAAATTTTTTACCTTTTACCAAAAACAAATCGTAGGCAAAAATAAACAGTGGAGCTATTATACCTGCTTCCTGAAAAAGAGGAGCCAAAAAAACACTTATGATCGAAAGCGCCAAAAATACAATCTTCTTTTTTTCTTTCCAAAAAACATAAAACATTAGGGAAAGCAATATGAAAAACGACGCAAACAAGTGTCCCGTTGAGGAAATCCAAAGTATTGTCTCCGAATGACTACTTACTGAAAGGAAAAATAAAGATACAACAAATGCAAACAATTTACTTTTAAGAAATCTCAAGGACAAAATAAATACTAAGCCCACGCTTAGGAAATGCAAAAAGATTGAAAACAAATGATAGGATGCCTGGTTTAGCCAAAACACTGCGTACATTACAAAGAAGTAAAGCTTCGCTAGGGGCCTATAAAAAAATCCGTCTGCTCTGGTAAAATAGTCAACTGCTGTGTGACTTATTGACTGACACTGCATCAGTCCATTGGAGTAGAGAACTTTTTTGCAATCCGCTATCCACCTAAGCCAAGTAAAATCATCCCCAACAAAATAATTATTAATACTTGCTAAAAATACGGCAAAAGTGATTATGAAAAGATAGATAAGCACCGCTGGCACAGACAAAAGAGCACTTTTTAACTCTTTCAGGTAGTCAATTGCATGCTTCTTTTCCAAATGGATAAGACCTAACCCTAACCCCAAGATAAGCCACATAACAAATGCCACTTTTGACGCCTCAAAAACATCAATAAGTATCGCGTTAAGCCCTAATCCAAAAAGCCCCGAAACGATACCCAATATGAAACTTCGGGAAATTGGCGATTGCACATCAGGTAACAATCTATAAATGTAGATTCCCATCATAAGAAAAAGCAAGAGAAAAGAAGCAAGTCCGAGTATTCCGATCTCTCCTAGTATTCGCAGATAATTATTATCTGTAGCCAGAGAAATTGATGAATAACCGCTTCCTAGAATTGGATTTCTTTCAAGAGCTTCAATTGCCCGCGGCCATTCTCCCTGAAATCTGGTTGTAAACGATACGTCATAAGCCAGTGCTTTTTTTACTGCAAAATCACCTTGAATATTTGTAATAACTGCAGACTCAGTTCCTGCTACTATTCGGGATCTTTTATAGATCACCTGGGTAATAGTTTTGGTTGTGGGAACTACTGGAAAATTGAGATACCCAGTACCCTGCCCTAGATTTTCTCCTGTTGATTGGGTTTCCTCAATGAGAACGGGCTTCTTATCTTTCTTCTCCTTTGAGCTGTTTTTTGCAATACCGATTGGCTTCCCGGTTCTTGCATCTACGACGACATCGACCTGTGATATCGTGCTTCCGAAACGATTAGAGATCCCCTCAAAGGAATTAAGACAAACAAGACTTATTATAACAACTGGAATAATAAGATATTTCTTTTTTTGTAGTATCAGCATGAAGGCTATACTTGCCAAATAAACCATGAATGAGACACGGGATGCAGTCATTAAAAGCAAGATAAGCCCTGAGAATGCGGCAAAAAGAAGAAAAAATTTTATGACTATATTTTTGAAACCGAAAATCATGCTTCCTAAAATCGCAATTGTAAAAACAAGATAAGCCGCCAGATCATAGTGACCTGCAAAAGTTGACGGAATACGTCCAAGAGCAGAAATCCTCAAGGGTATTCCCTTGGCGAATTCTTCATTACCAGTTAGGAAAGCTGGAAATCCAAAAAGCCTTTGTCCGACCCCATATGCAACAACTATGAGAAGCGTTATTGCTAAAACTCCTGTGATGTAAGGCGCATACGATTTATTCCTAATAGAGGAAAAGCCTATGAAGAAAAGCATTAGGTATTCTATTCTTCTTAAATAGTTGAAAAGGGCAACATTTGGAAATACATTGGGTATGTGAGGAAAAATAAAAAACACTGCAAAAGCAGTTGATATTCCACCAACTAGCCAAAACAGAATGATTGGAATCGTCAGGGGAGTTTTAAATGTTGCTTTTTTTCGGACAATTTGGAAAAGCCAAATAACAACTGTTAGTGCAACTAAAAAATCTTCAAGTCTTATGTATACCCAAGTATGAGCAATGCCGATAACTGGGATTTTGGGGTACAGGGGGATAAAAGCAAGAAGAAAAAGAGCTAGGATAAATAAAATATTTTCTGAAATAAAATTGAGAATTTTCATATTGCAAGCCTTAGGCCCTGTCTATATGTATCCTTAAGATAACGATTGTTCGTCAATACTCCAATGCAAATCGCCACAAGAGCCTTTACTACCAAAAGCATTTTAACTATTAAATATTGCCAAGATTTATGTTTTTTATAAAAATACAAAATTCCTTTATAGATATTGATAATCGCAAAAGTTCTATTTGAGCTACCATATTCTGCGTGGTATAAAGATGACTGCGGAAAAAAAACTATATTATAGCCTAGTTTTTTGACTCTGAAACATAACTCCATGTCTTCAACATACATAAATATATTCCTATCAAATCCTTCTAACTTCCTAAAAACTTCTCGCCTTATCATCATGAATGCGCCCGAGACCCAATCTACATCGCTTATTTTTTTTGGGCTGAAACGCAAATTTGGCGTAAACCTTGAAAAGAATAAAGTAAAGAAAACATAAATTAAATTATAGAATTTTCCAGCGGGAGCCCTATCTGATCCATCTTTATCAATCAGCCTCCCCCCTATTACTGCTACCTTCTTATTGTTATTTAGAAATTCTACCATCTTGATAAATCCTTTATCTTTTACTATGGTATCCGAATTAATAAAAAGCAAATATCCTCCACTTGCCTTTTCTGCCGCGATATTATTTCCTTTGCCAAAACCGTAGTTTTCTTTATTTTGAATTATTTTAATCCTTGAACTATAATTTTGAATTGCACTTACCGTTCCATCCGTCGATGCGTTATCAGCTACGATAATTTCAAATTCCCCATTTTCGATATTTTTATTATATTGGGCAAAAACAGATTTTATGCAATCTAAAGTAAGCTTTTTTGTATTGTAACTCAGGATAACAATTGATAATTTGTCCATGAATATTTATCGAAACCATGCTGCCCTACCCAATTTGTAGTTCAACCCCCGTTTTCTTTCCCCGATTGGCTTTGCAGGCACACCGCCTACTATAGTAAACTCATCTACGTCGTGTGTCACTACAGCTCCAGCGCCTACAACTGCTCCCTTTCCAATCTTAACTCCGGGCAAGATGATAGATCTTGGGCCTATAAAAACATAATCTTCTATGATAACCGGCGCTGTTATTGCCCGAAAATCCAAACTTTGTACATCGTGCTGAGAGTTATAAATCATAACCTCGGAAGCGATATCAACGTGATTTCCAATAGTCAATTTATCTCTTCCGTCCAGAACCGCCCCTTCTCCAATTATTGAATCGTCTCCAATCGTAATATTTTTAGGGTCATAAAATTTTGCCAGCATATGGATAGTTGAACCTTTGCCTATTTTTACTCCGGAAATTCGATAAAAAAATCTTCTAATGTAATGCGATGGAATATAGCCAATGTTCCAAAGTATAAAATTAACAAATTCCGTCAATATCGTATTTAGTCTTCTAAAAATCCTATTCATGCTTTTTTCCTATTTCCTCTAGTACCTTTAAAGTCTCTCTGGCCGTTTTCTCCCAAGAGAATTTCCTGACTTGCTCCAAGCCCTTTTTTATCAACTTTGCTCTAAGCTCTTTATCTTTAATAATATTTTCTATTTTTGCTGTAATATCTGAAACGCTAAGCGGGTCAATGTATAAGGCTGCTTCTCCTCCTGCTTCAGGGAGACTAGAAACATTACTTGTGATTACAGGACATCCATACTTCATGGCCTCCAAAACAGGCAACCCAAACCCTTCATAAAGGCTTGGGAGGACAAAACAGATAGCGTTTCGGTAAAACACGGGCAGATCTCCATCGGGAACAGAGTGAAGGAACTTCACCCGTTTTTCTATTCCAAATTTCCTTGGTGCACCCAAAATCTCCTCCCACATCCATCCTTTTTTACCGACAATTATAAGCCCCAAGTCAGTCTTTTTTCCTAAATCTCTTGTCTTAAGTCTTGAAAACGCCTCAATTAATCTTACAATATTTTTTCTGGGCTGAAGCGTTCCTACGAAAAGAATGTAGTCTCCTTTGATATTATACTTCTCTTTTAATTTATCCATACTTAATGTTCTGTATTCAATATTTAACACTTCCCTTATCCCGGGATATGTAATGACCACTTTCTTCTCTGGTATTTTGTATAAATTGATTATATCATCTTTGGACGCCTGACTTATGGTAAAAATGTGCTTTGCCTTGTTAATTGAATAACTTCCCCATAGCTTAAGCTGGAGCAGATCCCGTTTTTGAAATAACTCTGAGAAATGGATGTAAGATAAATCCAAAATAGAAATTGCTGCAGGAGTTGACAGGGAAAGAGGCAAATAATGAGTAGGAGAGAAAAAAACATCAAGTCTGGATTTTTTGAATAGAAATTCCATAGATAGTCCAAACAAAGTCCACAATTTTCTAGGCTTCACGATTTTATAATGCCAATTATTTGATTCTTTTGGTAGATCAGAAGTGGGTTCACAGGGAAGAAAGATTAGATATTTATTTTCTTTGTCAATTTTAAAAAAAGATTTAAGAAGTTCATAGCAATACAAACCGCTCCCTACTCTATTCGGCAAGCCGGTTTTTTTATCGTATCCGAATCTTGGCACTACTGCCTCGTATCCATTTATACCAATCGTCATAATTAAATTCCGGGATAGATAACTCTTAATTTATTTTCCGGAATTTTTAATATTTCCATTGCATCCTTTTTTGTTGATTCCGAGATACAGAATATAATATCGGACTCTTTTTTTACCCATTCCAGTTTTCGCCTTTGTGTCTGAACAATTTTTTTATCCGTCTCTTCAGAATACTTATATACGGTTAGGTCATAAACAATTGTCGCTTTTTTTGCTTTTTTTACAGGCGGTTCGGTCCAATCGGACGAAATAAACACATCAACTGGACCTATGAAATTTTCAATCGGTATAATATGTAACTTATTCCAAAGTATATTTAAAAGCGAAGGTGGTATTTTAACTTTTTTTATTTGAACATTTGGTTTTGATTTGAAATTTGAAATTTTAAATGGTAAATTCCTTCTTAACGAGGAATAGAAAAGGATATATTGGTTTTTTGAACCTTGTCTAATTAAACTTTCAACTAAAGAACTAAGAAAGTTAGCTACTCCCGTATTTTCGTATGCTAATTGACTAACATCAATCCCAATCTTCATAACTATCAAGCATAATTATATCATTACCTACTCGTTGTAAGAAAAACTCCGATAAGTGCCAATATAGCACCGAAGAAAAGAAGAGGCGAAAGAGTTTCTCCCAAAATCATAAAAGCCGCTGTAAAACCAAATATGGGCGTGAGATAAAATGTCATCGACGCAAATACTGCTCCGCCATGCCTTATTGCATATTGATTAAGCAAATACGTTGCAATCGTACCAGCTAGTACCATATAAAGCAGTGAGGCTATGGCGGAAAAACCTATCTTAGTCCACCATCCGTAATAAGATACTGATTCAAATAGAAAGAAAGGGAACAAAACAAAAGTCGTAACGATAATAAATGCAGCTGTAATGTGAAAAATCGAATGAGTCTTTTGCGCCTTCTTGGATAAAATCATATAAATTGACCAAGAAATAACGGCTATAATCAATAAAACATTACCCAATAGATTTCCTGAAAATTTTTCTCCCCTAGCAATAATTGGAACAAATAAAGCAAGAGATGCGCCAATAAACCCTACTGCAATACCTGATATTTTCCTTAAAGAAAGCTTATCACCCAACATAAAGTATGCTAAGACTCCCGTGAGAATAGGCACAGTCGTATAAAGAATCTGGGAAATATCGGCAGTTGTTAGCTTTATACCTGTTGTAAAGAATATAATATTTACGGTAGCAAGAATGGAAACTGGCAAAAGAATTTTCATGTCTTTTATAAAAGACTTTCTTTTTCTAAAAATAAAGGGGGTAACGATAAAAGTGGCAAGTAAAAAACGCATAAATGCAAAAGAAAAAGGAGGAATTTGAGAAAGCCCAATTTTCGTTATTGCCGCAATTGCTCCTGCAAGAACGGAATATGCAAAAATAGATAAAAGCGCTTTTTGTCTATCACTCATTGCTTTTGTTAATTCTTAAGAGATGGAAAAAAATTGCCAGAAATGATCTGCTTCCCTGAGATATACATTACTTATTCTACTCTTTCTAAGGCATTTTTAGGACTGCTTGAATCCTTTAAGTATCTTATAAATAAAACTAATTCATCCAAAATAGACCATTTCTGTGCTCTTCTTTTATTCTGGAAATCTTCTAGCTTTATCATTTCATTATCTCCTTGAAGCTTCGGATAAACAAATGGAACTTCGACACTCATAACTCTTAATCCACTATTAAGCGCCTTTACTATTGCAAACATTTGAGAATTTGAAAAATTATCTGGGTAAGCATATCGCCTTATGCCTCCTTCGAATCCTTTTCCCTCTTGAAGTTTATATCTCTCCATAAAAAGAGCAACTACTTGAGGATCATTTGCTATTACGGTTGGACCAAAATATACATCAAGATCTTCTGCCTCGTCTGATAAAATACCAAACTCTTTTAAAATACGATTGTATTTTCTATTTGCAAAAGTTTCCGATTCATACATGTACGAAGGATAAGCAACTTGAAATTCCTCTTCCCTTCTCTTTGGGATAACGATGTCCGCTTCATTTTTCAATATAGGCAAGCTTACTTTCGGGATAAAATCAAGGAGAGATATTTTTCAGGTTCCGTCCTTATTATTACTCTCACTCCAGGAATTGAGCTTGCTTGCCCTACTGCAATTTTCCTTCCAGATGCTCGCGTATCATCTCTATCCCTACTGATAAATCTCACCGCAAGTTCTGAGAATCGCTGTTTTAGTTCTTTTGGACTATCTTTATCCGCCACTACAACGTTAAATCCTCGATCGATTGCTTTTCTTGCCATTTCAAGTCCTAAATCCCCCCTCACCTTATCGGTGTCTTCAGTAGATTTGAGCTCACCCGGATACCATCCGGGATAAGAAGTGGTCGTAGCAATTGCCACTTTCCCTGGCTTAAACTCTGTTTCAGTATCTGTTCTTCTAATTTCTGTATCCATTTTTGTTAAAAATATGAAAAATTATGGAAAGCAAGAAAAAGGCGGCGGCGTACCAAGTAAGACGCTCTGCTGTAAAGAAAATCCAAAAAGAAAAAAGCAGAATGGACAGAATAAGAGAAGCAATACCGGCATAGGCAGATAGAACTGGACTGCGCTTTAGTATCAACACCGCAAAAACAATGAGGAATGCAAAATCTTGAATCTTCACAGTATTTTAGTCACTTGAATATTTAAGTATAGATTTGTCCTCTATATTTTTATTGGAATTATGAAGTATAAGATCTGCTAGGAAGCCCGTAAAAATAACCTGTAGGCCACTTATTACAAGAAGCATTCCTAAAAACAAAAGAGGTCTTCGGCCAATAGAATAGCCTTCTATACGAAGAATCGTAAGGTAAGCAAGTACTACAAATCCTATCGCAAACGAAATTCCGCCAACTAAGGCAAAAAAATGAAGAGGTCTTTTGCTATACCTTGAAAGAAAAAGCATAGTAAACATATCCGGAATCTCGGTAAACACCTTTGTAAAGCTGTATTTTGACTTCCCAAATTTTCTCTTGTCATGAACGACAGGCACCTCTGCCACAGAAAACCCCTCCTGAGAAAGAAGAAGAGGAATAAACCGATGTCTTCCTCCATATAAATTTAGTGGTTTTGCAGCCTCTGCTTTGTAAAGTTTCAACCCGCAGTTTAAATCGTGTATCTTAATACCCCAAAAAATGCTTACCATAAGATTAAATATCTTCGATGATGTCTTCTTAATCAGCGAATCCCTCCTGTTTTTTCTCCAACCCGAAACCAAATCCCACCCTTCTTTTGCCTTCCTGAACAGCTTTTCAATCTGATCGGGCCTATCCTGCAGATCCGCATCAATAGTAAGGACATATTCACCCATCGCCTTTTTAAATCCAAGGGTTATAGCCTCTGCCTTTCCCCTATGTTTTCGAAAAGAGAAAATCCTAACGTTTTTATTCCCTTTCTCAAGCTTTTTCAAAAAACTAAGTGACCCATCGGTTGACCCATCGTCAACGAAAACAACTTCAAAGCTAACTTTAAGTTTTGACACCTGAAAAATAAGCTCTTTATAAAAAGCACTTAAACCTTCTTCTTCATTAAAAACCGGAACAACGATACTTAACATAAACTTAGTCGTAATTGTATCAAATCCGATCTTTACTAACAACAAAACAATTGATAAAATGTTTAAATTACAAATGAGCACGTTTTATGAAAAATATTGGAAAGACAAGGAAATACTTGAAGATTTCCATTACAAATGGTTAAAAATTAAACAATTTATACCTAAGGAAAGAGGCATAAGTCTCCTCGACTTTGGCTGTGGCAAGGGAAGTGTTCTTGAGGAAATCCTCAAGCTAAATCCAACCCTTAAGACTACGGGAGTTGATGTATCCAAACAGGCAATCAAGTATATTAAGAATCGAATTCCAAAACAAAGATTCTTAGCTATTTCCGAAGGGAAAAAACTGCCTTTTAAGACTGACTCTTTTGATTTTATTACAGCGCTTGACGTTCTGGAACATGTTTATGACACAGAACTGGTTTTCTCTGAGCTAGCCCGAATCTTAAAACCCGGCGGAAAGATTCTTATTACAGTCCCCTATTATGGTTTAATTAAAAATCTTATTATTACACTATTTTCATTTAACTTCGTATATACTCCAAGAACTCCCCATATTAGATTTTATACAAAAAGATCTCTTCTTCAGGAAATAAAAAGTGCAGGACTAAATCCAGAAAAATTTGGCTATTATGGAAGGTTTTATCCCATCCCCAGGGGCATGTTCTGCTTAGCTCATAAGTAATTTTTTAGTTAAAATTCATTGACAAAAAACGAAAAAGTTAATAATATATCTTGGTGCGTTCGATTATATATGTTAATTTTGCCCAATATGATAATGTTGGAAGAATACTTGACTTTTTAAAAAAACGTTTTCCAACGATTATTCAGTTTTCATATGACCATCTACGTTTAAAGCGAGGTGGCCCCTCAACATTTCTTAAAATTTATGAAAATGGAGTTTTGGTTAAGGAAGTAAAACTCCTAAGACTACGGGCGCCAGAAATCTTGCGCTTCCCATCCCTACCTCTCCTTGCGCTTCTTATGATTACGCAAACACTCTGGTATACATTGCTACTGAAAAGAAAATATAAAAAATTTGATTATTTTATAACCCTTGATGCATTCAGCGCTTGGACAGGGAATTTTCTTCGTAAGCTTGGACTGGTGAAAAAAACTATTTTCTGGGTAGGCGATTATTTTCCTCTCGATTACCCAGAGTGGCGAATTAAGCTTTTACGCCGGGCTTATTGGCAGTTTGATAAATCAAGCATGCAAGGCGCTGATAGACTACTCCTCACCAATCGTAAACTGTTTAAGCTTTATAGCAAAATGGGTATTTTGCAAAAATCCAAAAATTATCTCATTGTGCCAATTGGTACAAAACCAGAGCCATATCTTCCAATTCGAGAAAATTGCATTATTGGATTCTTAGGAATGATTAAAAATAGTCAAGGACTTGAATTAATTTTTGATGTTTTACCAAAAATTCTCAAACAAATCAATGGTGCAAGAATTGAGATTGTTGGCTCAGGCCCGCAGGAGACCTATTTTAGACGCAAGGCAAAAAAATTTGGAAATAAAGTTACTTTCTACGGCTTTATTAAAGACCAAGAAGAAATACATAGTATAGTAAAAAAGTGGAGCATTGGACTTGCGCCATATCAACCTATCAAAAGCAATGAATCCTATTGGGGTGATCCATCCAAAATCAAGGTATATTTAAGCGTAGGTGTTCCCGTTATTACCACAAATGTATCGTATATCGCCAATGAAATAAAAAAATATAATGCAGGAGTAATTATAGACTATTACAACCATAATGAATTTTTGTCTGCAATTAAGATCATTAAAAAAAGAAGTTCATATTTCCAGAAAAACGCATTTGCCCTTGCTCAAAAATACAACTATAATAAAATATACCCAAAAATCTTTCTAGGCTTATGAAAAAACAAAAGCATATATTAGTCACGGGTGGAGCTGGTTTTATCGGAAGCCATCTTGCGGATCGACTTATTAAGCTTGGACATACCGTTACGATCTTTGATAACCTTTCTACGGGTTTAAAAAGTTATATAAATCCTAAAGCTAAATTTGTAATAGGTGACACCTCCAACAACCCTCAGGTTAAAAAATTATTCGAAAACAGATTTGATGTGGTATGTCATATTGCAGGATCTGCTTCATCGATCAAATCGTTTACCAATGCGCATCAAGATGTAAAAGCAAATTTCCTTGGAACAATTAATATTGTAACCGAATCTATCGCAAAACAT
>JAMCYD010000016.1 GCA_023473785.1 Patescibacteria group bacterium | reverse complement strand
TCTTCGAAAGTATCTTCTAAATTGTTTCATTATCTTCTTGTCTTTCTTCTATATTTCCAAGTACGGCGTCGATGCTTATCACCCCTAGAGGTTTTTTCTCTTTATCTACCACCGGCAGAAGTCTTAGATGGTATTGGGAAAAAATCTTAAGGATCTGGGAAAAATTTATATTAGCGTAAGTAAATTTCCTATCACTTACGATATCTTTTAAAATAGCTAATTGATCACAGTTAACTAAGTCTTTTACATAGAGGGTTCCCAGAAGCTTATCGTTTCCGTTGGTGACTATAATTGCCTCCGGTTTTGAGGCTAAATTTTGAAGCTTGACCAGTACTTCTTTGGCGGTTATATCTGCGTTGGTTGAGTAGTAATCAAGAGTCATAATTCCTCCTGCCGTATCCATGCCAAAGTCAAGAAGTTTTTCGACTGTTTTGGCTTTTTCAATTCCCAGAAAACCCAAAATTTCCCTAACCCTTAAAGGATTAATCTTGTAAAAAATATCGGCAATTTCGGATAAGTGCATCTTATCAACGATTGTTCTGAGAGGTGAAGAAGGTAGCTGTTCAAGGATGGCTTCCTGGGTTTCTGTATTGGCTTCTTCTATTGCTTTGGCAGCTGTTTCAGGACTTAAAACCCCAATAATTCCAAGTCTTTCTTTGGTGCCTAATTCTTCTAAAATATCTGCAAGCTCTGCGGGATGGAGAGAGTTTAGTTTATTTTGGGTTAATTTTATTTTGATATTCCCGGTGTCATAGTCAAATGCCTCGATCATCTTCCATGGCAAGACTCTTGCTTGTAGTCTAGTAACTCGATTTAAACCAAGCCTTCGGAGTATCCCGGCAAAACCTATATCTATGCCGACAATCTTAAGCTCTCCGTTGCTTTCAAAAACTATATCGTTTACGCGGACCAGTCTCTTGCCATCAACATCAATTACTTGTTTATCCAGTAGGTCCTCCTTTAGGTAAAAATCATTTTCATCATAGGGAAGAAGAGGGGCATTGGTAGATTTTAAGAGAGGGTATCGATGAGAAAAGCTTATTGATTCAGTGCTAATCGTCACCTTTTTATTGTCTTTTTTTATAGCAATTTTTGACAGTGAGGGCGTAGGGTAGTTCTCAAAAACTGCGACATCCACAATTTTTCCAAACACTTTTTTGTTAAAATAAATATTTTTGTTCAATAATTGGCTTAAATAGAGCATAACAATTAATTGTAGGCCCGTTCATCTTTGGCTGTCAACCCCGATAAAGCTAAAACTACAGGGCATTGACAATTAGCAGATATTCTGATAGAGTGCTAATATTATGGAAAAACTTGTTCCTATAATCCCGATCAGAGATGGAATTATTTTTCCCAATATAGATTCTGTTTTGACATTTGGCAGACCAAAAAGTCTGGCGGCTTTGGAGACTGCATTTCAGCATGAGCGCATTGTCTGCTTCGTCCTTCAAAAAAACTCAAAACTCAATGAACCCACACCTGAAGATTTGTATTCAGTAGGAACTCTTTCGCGAATAGAGCGGATGATTCGAACCGATGGAGAGATCAATGCCCAAGTGAAGGGTATTTCAAGAGTCAAGATCCTTTCCTACGAAGAACATGACCAATTTCTATTGGCAAAAGTAGTTGAGCTTCCTGAAGTTTTTGATACTTCTGCGGAGATCAAGGCAATCTGCAACCACGTGACAAATCAATTTCGAAAGGCAATAAATCTTGGGAAGTCTGTAGATTTCCTGACCTTTATGAACATAATGTCGGACAATCTTCCATCGGAGCTTGCCGATCTTATTGCTTCGGTTCTGGATATAAAACCTCAGGAAAGACAGGAGCTTCTTGAGGAAACTCAGGTAAAGGTAAGGCTTGAAAAGATCATAGATTTGCTTGCAAAGGAAATAAAAATTCTGGAGATTGAAAGGCGGCTTTCCTCAAAAACCAACGAGAGATTTGAAAAAGGGGCAAAAGAGGCCCTGCTTAGAGAGAGGCTCAAGACTATAGAGAAAGAGCTTGGTCAAAGCGATGAAGATGGCGAAGTAAGAGAGCTCTCCGAAAAAATTAAGAAAGCCCGTATGCCTGAGGATGTTGAGGAAAAGGCAAGAAAAGAGCTTAAGAAGCTTGGGCAAATGAACCAGTTTAATCCGGAAGCAGGCTATATCAGAAATTATCTTGACTGGCTGATAAGTCTTCCATGGAGCACGGAAAGCAAGAATAATGTCGACATAAAAGCAGCGGAAAAGATTCTCGACGATGATCACTATGGACTTGAGAAAGTAAAAGAACGTATTGTTGAATATCTGGCAGTTCATAAACTTGCAGGCAAAATGAAAGGGCCGATCTTGTGTTTTGTCGGACCGCCCGGAGTTGGTAAGACTTCGATTGGCAAATCAATAGCCAGATCTCTTGATAGAAAATTTGTGAGAGTTTCGCTTGGCGGAATAAGAGATGAAGCGGAAATTAGAGGACACAGAAGGACTTATGTGGGCGCACTTCCTGGGCGAATAATTCAGGGAATAAAAGATTCCGGGACCAGAAATCCTGTATTTATGTTGGATGAAATAGATAAAGTTGGCGCTGATTTCCGGGGCGATCCATCATCGGCACTTCTGGAGGCCTTGGATCCTGAGCAAAACAATCAGTTTTCCGATCACTACCTGGAAGTTCCTTTTGATCTGTCTGACGTAATGTTTGTGACAACCGCAAATGTCTTAGACACAATTCCACCCGCCTTACGGGACAGACTTGAGATTATTAACTTTGCAGGTTATACCCAGTTTGAAAAATTTAAGATTGCAAAAGAGTTTCTTTTGAGAAAGCAAATAGATAGTCATGGATTAAGTGATAAGACAGTTGATTTTTCAGATGATGCGATTAAATTTATAATTGCGCATTACACAAGAGAGGCAGGAGTCAGAAGTTTGGAGCGTCAGATCGCAACGATACTACGCAAGGTTGCCAAAAAGATTGCAGAAGGTAAGACCAAAAAGATAGTCGTTTCGGAGAAAAATGTCCCGAAATTCTTAGGGCCAATTAAAATAAGATCAACAATTTTGGAGAAAAAAGATGAAATCGGAATGTCCACGGGGCTTGCGTGGACAGAAGCAGGCGGAGATATTCTCTTTATCGAAGTGGCGCTTATGCCTGGTAAAGGTAACCTTATCCTTACGGGACAGCTTGGTGACGTGATGAAGGAATCATGTCAGGCAGCAATGAGCTACATTCGGGCAAGAGCGTATCAGCTGGGATTGTCTGAAAAGTTTTATCAAAAGCTCGATGTTCATGTGCATGTTCCCGAAGGAGCAGTTCCCAAAGATGGTCCATCGGCCGGTATCGCCATAACAACCGCAATAATATCCGCCTTAACCCGAATTCCCGTAAATAGAAAAATCGGTATGACGGGAGAAATTACCTTGCGGGGAAGAGTTTTGGAAATTGGTGGAGTCAAAGAAAAAGTTATCGCGGCCCACAGAGCAGGGCTTAAGACTATTATTCTGCCAAAAGAAAACAAAAAGGATTTGGAAGATGTGCCAAAAGAAGTTTTGCGAGATCTTAAATTTGTCTTTGTTTCCCATATGGACGAAGCTTTGGGTGTTGCTTTGACCAAACCGCTTGTAAAAGAGAAAATCAAAGAGGTTTTAGAGTCGCGTCCTGTCCTCCACGCCCCTTCTCCCTATCAAGCAGATTAAAATTCTCAGGACTGATTAATGGCGCCTCGAGACATCGCGTGAGCCTTCATGTAAGCCATCTCAACCGCAGGTAACATGGTAGGAGTTACAATAGGAGTAAGTGATCTAACAAATTCAAACATAACTTCTTCTCTTTCATCTTCCCGGCACCAAGTGCTCCAAAACAAAGAAGAAATTAGCTTAATAAATTCAGCATCCATTAATGCTTTATCATCAGGGTTTCTTCTCATAATATTTCGTTGAACTAGGTAGGGATCAACATCTACTAGAACTATTGATTCTTCTTTTTCATCCCTAACTACCCTAAACGAATCTGATCTAATTGATTGGAGATGAGGTAGCACTTCACCTGCATCGAGAAGCAAATTGCCAAGACTAAACGCAAATTTCTTTTTTTGTTTCAGTGGATGCAAAGTAAACCGGCTCACTGCCCTCTAAATACTCAGCAACAACAGCTATGGGGTATCCACTGTTTGAATCATAAGGATTGATAACAAAACTAGGGACAACTGTTATCCCGACACTATCATACTCTTGATGCATTGCGTTATAGGCAGTATTAAAGTTTAAGCCTGAACGGCTGATGTCACGGAGGACACTTGGAGAATAAGTTCTTCTTATAACCCGATTTCCATTCCGATCTTCGACAAGTTCAACTTTCTTATCGTCAGAGTCACTAAGAAGACGTACGGGTTTGGCTTCCAAAGTAAATTGTCTTATTGAGGCAGATAAATTATCCGATAGTGCTTGGTATTCTCTTAAAGCTTCTGTCATGGGAGTGGATTTTAGCAAAAAACGGTTGCGAAATCAATAAAAAATTTGACTTCTTAGCTATAAAAGAGTATAAAAAATTAATGAAGAAATATTTATTAATTATATCAATTGTTTTGCTGTTCGCTTTTTCGGTTTCAACGGCAGAAGCTAGGAGAACATCGTTTAGAACAAAATCTTACGCTCCCAAAATATATACGCCTCGAAATTATAAAAATGGGGGTCAATTACGAATGCAGAGAGGGTATCTAAGGAGAAATGGGACTTATGTTCAGCCTCATTTAAAAACTAAACCAGATAGTACCATTTATAACAACCGCAAGTATATTTTTGGATTTTAACTTGACTTCTGAGCGGCGAAAGTTAGTACCGCCAGCGGGAATCGAACCCGCGATCTTCACGTTGAGAACGTGACGTCCTGGGCCACTAGACGATGGCGGCTTATAGGCTAATTTTACACCAAAATTTGGCTTTAAACAACCTTTCTTGTATAATCTTTTTGTGGGTAAAATTTTTCTCTCAGTCGTTATTCCCTCATACAACGAGATGGCAAATCTTCAGAAGGGAGTTTTGGACAAAGTCCAGCATTATCTCTCCAAACAGAAATACAGCTACGAAGTTATCATCGTTGACGATGGTTCTACAGACGGAAGCGTTGACTTTGTTGAAGAATTTTCCAAGGAAAATCCCCATTTTAAGCTAATTAAGAATAGTCATTTGGGCAAAGCAGGAGCGGTGACTAAAGGAGTGCTTGAGGCGGTTGGAGAATATATACTTTTCACCGACACGGATCAGGCAACACCGATTGAGGAACTCGATAATATCCTGCCGTATTTCAATAAGGGCTTTGATATCGTTATCGGCTCAAGAAATTCCCAGAGACGCGGCGCGCCATGGACAAGGCTGGTTATGGCCAAAGGAATGGTTATTTTACGTACTATTATAGTAGGGATAGGCGGAATTTCAGATACTCAGTGCGGTTTTAAGGCTTTCCGACGCGATGTCGCAAGAAAGCTTTTTGAAAAAATAAATAAAATTAACAAAGGTTTTTCGGAAATCTCAGGCTCTAGGGTTTCCGCGGGTTTTGACGTAGAGCTTTTGTATTTGGCTCAAAAAATGAAATATAAGATTAAAGAAGTCCCGGTAAGCTGGCTTTATGTTGAAACACGAAGAGTGAGCCCCTTTAGGGATTCTTTGGATGGGCTGATTGATCTTTTTAAAATAAAGCTCAATGCCATTAGGGGAATTTATAAATGAATTTAAAATTCAAAATCTTGAGCTTTTTTTATTTAGTCACAATCATCGGATTGTTTTTCTACTCTTTTACTCAGGTTGACCTTAGTCTTACATTGTCTCGTTGGTCAGTATGGCAGGGGTTTGAAAAATTCTTTCAGCACATAGGTTATTTTAACCGTCCTTTATCAGCTGCTCTTTTTATTACGCTTCTGATTTTACTCTTCGTCTTTTATATTTCGTTTCTTCTGCTCTCAGGCAAAAATAAAGTCAGCGGAAAACAAATTTGGGTTTTGGTTATCGTAACAGCTGTAATATTATCCTTTTCCTACAATGCATTTTCCTACGATCTATTTAATTATATGTTTGATGCGAAAATCGTAACGTATTATCATCAAAATCCATATGCCTTTCGGGCTCTGGACTTTCCCGGTGATCCAATGCTTTCTTTCATGCACTGGACACACAGGTTTTATCCATACGGTCCTGTTTGGCTTATCCTAACAGTTCCTCTTTCTTTTCTGGGATTTAATTTTTTTCTGCCAACACTCTTTTTATTCAAATTTTTATCAAGCTTAAGCTACCTTGGCATAGCCGTTTTTATAACAAAAATTCTTCGCAGGATTTCTCCAAAAGATGAGGTTTTTGGCCTTGTGTTTTTTGCGCTGAATCCACTGGTTATTATTGAAGGATTGGTGTCTGCCCATAATGAAATGCCGATGATGTTTTTGGCAATGTTTTCTTTATTCCTTTTTCTAAACAAAAAATATCTTCGTTCATTAGCACTGCTTATTTTATCAATTGGCGTTAAGTTCGCAACGGCATTTATGCTTCCGGTATATATCTTTGTCTATTTTCTTTTCAGAACCAATAAAAAGATAAATGTCAATCTTGTTTTTTCCTTGACTGCTCTTCTTATGATTATTCCTGTCGTAATTGGATCGGTTAGAACAAATTTTCAGCCTTGGTATCTACTTTCCGTATTGCCGCTTGCATCCCTGACTGGAAAAAAATACTACGTTTTTATTCCGGCAATTACTATGTCTTTCTTTGCTCTTTTGGAATATGCCCCTTTTCTTTTCAGAGGCGATTGGAATCAGCCCGGTCCGGCAATTTTATTTTGGTTAACCTTGACCGGAATAATAATATCGATTTCTATAACTTGTCTAAAATACGCTTTGGGTAATTTGGTTTGGGCAAGCCGGAAATGATAGAATTAAATCTATGCTAGGTATTCAAAAAATCAGAAAATACGGTCTTGAGATTATTATCGGATTTATTGGAATAATACTATATTTCTTCTCTCGTTTGTATCATCTGATGTCGCTTCCTATCTTTACCGATGAGGCTATTTATACCCGCTGGTCTCAGATTGCGCGTTTTGATCCCAACTGGCGGTTTATTTCACTGACGGATGGCAAACAACCTCTTTTTGTTTGGCTTGATATGATCGTAATGAAAGTTATTCACGATCCCCTAATGGCAGGAAGAATGGTTTCAGTTTTTTCGGGTTTCCTCACAATGGTAGGACTTTTCTTTCTAGGTCGGGAGATTTTTAAAAATCATCGGGTAGGAATTTTGTCCGCAGGGCTTTATCTCATTTTCCCCTTTGCTCTTGTTTATGACCGCATGGCTCTTTACGATAGTCTTGTCGGAACCTGGGCTGTTTGGAGTCTATATCTTGAAGTTCTTTTGGTCCGAAGGCTTCGTCTTGATATTTCTTTGATTTTAGGGATGGTGCTGGGAGGCGGAGTGCTCACAAAAACCTCGGGATTTTTTAGCATATATTTAATGCCATTTTTACTGCTAATTTTTGATTGGGGCGAAAAAAAACGTCTTAAGAGATTTTTTAAATGGGTAAGTTTGGCAGCTCTCTCAATTATTTTAGCCTATGGATATTATTTAATTTTAAGATTATCGCCCTTTTACCATATCATAAATGATAAAAATACAATTTTTGTATATTCTTTTCATGATTGGCTTTCCCATCCATTCACTTTCCTAATAGGGAACATCAGCGGACTTTGGGATTGGTTTATTACGTACTTAACCTGGCCATTTTTTATTTTAATATTTGCTTCTTTTTTCATTGCAATCAAATTTACAAAGGAAAAAATTCTTCTGCTTGCCTGGTTTATTTTGCCATTTATCTCCCTTGCTCTTTTTGGGAGAGTTTTATATCCCAGATTTATATTCTTCATGACGTTGTCTCTCTTGCCTCTTGTGGCCTTATCGATTCATGAAGCATTTAATATCTTGAAAAATAAATATATCTTTTTTGCTCTTTTACTCTTATTTTCTGTTTTCTCTCTTCGCATGGATTATTATATCCTTTCAGACTTTGCGAGATCTCCAATTCCAAGATCCGATCTTGGCCAATATATCAATGACTGGCCTGCCGGAGGAGGAGCAAAAGAGATTATCGCCTACCTTGAAAATGAGTCAAGAAAAGGTAAAATTTACGTAGCATCGCTTGGCACATTCGGATCTTTGCCTACGTATTCCGTAGAAATTTACTTAGGAGAAAATAAGAATATTGATAAACGCGGAATATATCCTGTCCCAGCGGAATTTCCGAAAGATTTGCTTGATAAATCAAAGAAAATGCCGGTTTTTGTTTTCATTTCAAATCAGCACGAATTTGAAGAAGCCTCAAAGGGTTGGCCTCTGCGCTTAATACTTGAATATAAAAAGGGAGTCGGTAATTCATACTCGCGGCTTTATCAAGTAAGAAAATAGCAGCATGATCTACAAGAAACTTTGGGATTTATTTATTCACAGCCGTTATTATTTTTTAATTCTTGCAGTTGTTCTTTTGTTTTTCTTTCCTGTATTTAAAGGACAAGTTCCTTTTCCGGGAGATCTCCTAGTCAATGAAAATCCGTACAAAACAGAATCATTTTTGGGATATGCGTCGCAAGGTTATCCAAATAAAGCGCAGGGTCCTGACGTTATTAAACTCATGTACCCCTGGAGACATTTTGCAATAGAGGAGTTAAAAAAGGGCAATATGCCTTTTTGGAATCCATATAATTTTTCCGGAAATCCGCAGATAGCAAATTTTCAAACCGCACTTTTTTACCCTTTTAATATCTTATATTTTATTTTTTCTTTTAATTCTGCGTGGACAATGATTGTAATGCTTCAGCCGTTTTTGGCCGGAATCTTTATGTATTTATTTTTATCAAAAGACTTAGGACTTAGGAAATTTCCTTCTTTTATTGGCGGACTTGCTTTTGCTTTTTCATCATACATGGTTGTATGGATAGAATACGGAAACATAGGAAATACTTTCCTATGGCTGCCTCTGGCTCTTCTTCTGACAAAGCGCATCTATCAAAAAATAACTGCAGTAAATTATGTTCTTTTTATAGTCGTTCTTGTTTTTACTATCCTTGCAGGTTACATACAAAGCGCTTTCTATTCATATCTTGTGATCATTTTGTATTATTTATATTTATTTAAATTTGAGAAAAATGTTGGAAAAGCAAGGCACCTTATCGTTTTTGCAACATCTTTTATTTTCTCTTTTCTTTTGACAAGCTTTCAGCTTCTGCCCACACTTGAGGTATTCATCAATTCTGCCAGAGCCTCGTATTCATTAAGCCAGATTTCTAAGCTCCTCATGCCGCCATTTAATTTAGTTACGGCTTTTGTTCCCGATTTTTTCGGCAATCCGGCAACGAGAAACTATTGGATTGACGGGACTTACATAGAGAGAGTTGTGTATACGGGAGTGCCTATGCTCTTTTTCGCTATTTACGGGATTCTTAAATCAAGCATTTCTGAAAAAAGATTTTTTATATTTATTTGCGTAGCGTCGTTAATTGTCGCTACAAATTTTCCTCTGATTAAATTTATTTATCTTCTTCCGTTGCCCTTTCTTTCAACTACCGTTCCAACCAGAGAACTAGGTATTTTTATATTTGCAAGTGTTGTCTTATCTTCCATGGGAATAAACAACTGGTATTTAACAAAGGTAAATAAAGCAAAAATAGGCTATATGTTTCTTCTTCTCTATGCTTTGATTTGGTTTGGTGTTATGGTTTTCTTAAAACCTAATGTTGATAAATTAAATTTTATAGTTACAGTCCGAAATTTAATTCTGCCAACTTTTCTGGCGATTTTTACCGTTATAGTTTTCTATCTAAGAAACAAAAATTTTGTGATTGCAAAAATTCTGCTGACTTTAATCCTCATTTTTGATTTATTTTATTTTTTCAACAAAATTACGCCATTTTCTTCAGCAAAACTAATCTATCCGGCCACACCTGTCATTTCATTCTTGAAAGAAAATGCAGGTATTAATAGATTTTGGGGGTATGGTTCTGCCTATATATCTCCTAATTTTCAAACCTTTGACAGAACTTATTCTTCGGAGGGGTACGATGCCCTTCATTTAAAATCTTACGGAGAACTTCTCGCTTCATCTAAAGATGGCGTATTGCCTAAATTATTACCAAGGTCAGATGCCAATATCGCGCCGGGTTATGGCGCAGGAGATCTTAAAAATAACTTCTACAGACAGAGGATTCTGGATCTTTTAGGGGTGAAATATGTTTTAAATCAAGATCAGAGTCTTTCGGGCGACCCTAGGCCTGATTTGACCACATTCCCCGAAGAAGTTTATAGACTAGCTTGGCAAAGGGCGCCCTGGCAAATTTACGAGAACAAAAAAGCACTTCCCCGTTTTTTTCTAGCCTCAAGCTACGTGGTTGAAAAAGATAAGAATCAGGCACTACGAAAGATTTTTGATAAAGAGACGAATCTAAGAGAGCAAGTTATTCTTGAGGAAAATTTGCCAAAAGATTATAAACTTGAGAAAGATGAAAAAGCAGAATTAACAATCAATAATTACTCTTCCGGCAGCGTAAAATTGAAAGTAAAAACAAATAAAGACATGCTCCTTTTTCTATCTGATAATTATTTTAATGGTTGGAATGTAAGCATAGACAATAAAAATGGTAAGATATATAAAGCGGACTATTCATTCAGAGCGGTAGCAATACCAAAAGGAGAGCATGACATCCGTTTTTGGTATTGGCCAGGGTCATTTAACATAGGAGTTTTAATATCTATAGCTTCTGTTTTGGGAATAGTTATATTTTTTATTCTGAATAAATATAAAAAAATAATCAATGTTTAAGAATAAGCTTACATATATCTTTTTGGGCTTAATCTTTATATTAGCTTTATTTTTAAGAATTAACCGTCTTAGTGAATTTCCTGTAGGTTTTCATATAGACGAGGCGAGTCTTGGTTACAACGCATATTCTCTGCTTTTGACAGGTAAGGATGAGAATAATAACAAACTCCCTTTATATATCGATATGTTTGGAGATGAAAGACCGTCAGGTTATCATTATCTGGACACAATTCCTGTCAAATATTTAGGTTTAAGCGAATTCTCAACCAGGCTCCCCGGAGCGCTTGCCGGCGCATTGACGATATTTGCAATTTTTCTTTTTGTTTTCTCTATATTTAAGAATGAAAAATTGAGTTTTTTGTCTTCGCTGCTACTGGCAATTTCACCTTGGCACGTTGCTCTTTCAAGAGCTAGTTCAGAACCGGTTGTTGCGCTTTTCTTTATAATTTTAGGTTTTGCCCTTGTGTTTTTAAGCTTAGACAACAAGAAGATAAAGTATTTAATAATTGGATCATTATTTTTATCTATAAGTTTCTTTTTTTACCATACCCCTAGAGTTTTTGTGCCGTTGTTTTATCTTTCCATAGTAGCGTATGTCTTATTTTTTCTAAAGGAGGAAAACGCAAGATTTAAAAGCTACTTAATTGGTTCGTTTTTAACTGTTTGTTTAATTGCCATGGCACTTGTTTTTTTCGTTACCGGAGGTTCGGGAAGATTTAAACAGGTGAGTATTTTTGGCTTTCCCGAAACAAAGCTTGTTATGAATGAGCAGATAAGAGAAGATGGAGTATCGGGAATCGGAGTTTTACCATCAAGGTTTTTTCATAATAAGATTGTAAATTACTCCTTAACCTTCGTTTCTAATTATTTCCAGTATTTTGATGGAGAATTCTTGTTTATAAAAGGCGGTTTACCTGTTTGGTACAAGGTTCCGAGCATTGGCTTAATCTATCTTATAGAAGCTCCTTTCTTGCTTCTTGGAGCGATCTACCTTTTTACAGATAAAAAAAACAGTCATAAGCTGGTATTGCTTTGGGTCCTCATTGCTCCTGTTACCGCATCTCTTACAGTTGATGATATCCCAAACATTAACAGAGTAATTGTTTTGTTTCCTGCTTTGGAAATCATTTCCGCGTTTGGATTTCTGGCATTGATTTCAAAAATGCCTGTTAAGCTATTTAAGCTTTTTGTTCCTTTGGTTGCTATTCTTTTACTCTTTAACGTTGCCTATTTTCTCCATCAGTATTTTATACACGCCCCCATTCATCGTAATTGGTACAGGGATGAGGGCGTCGGGGAGATGGTCAAAACTATTAGAAAGTCATATGACGGCGTTGATAAAGTCATCGTTACTAAATCAGGAGGGATTTACCCTCTAATACTTTTTTATATGAAATATGATCCTGGTATTTACCAGAAGGAGTACTCTCCGAAAGATAAAGATTTTGCGGGGTTTGGCAAGTTCTTCTTTGTCCCACAAGCATGTCCTTCTCAGCAAAAAGATAGTCGTTTCCCGATTGTAAAAAAGACTATTTACGTAGATAAAGGAGAGTGTGAAAATAGAGGGCAACGGTCAAAAATTATTTACCGAAAAGACGGCACCCGCGTCTTTAATATAGTTTATGAATAAATTTATAAAAGAGAATTTTTTCAGTTTTACTTTTCTAGCGGTTATTTTAATTGCCGCATTTTTGCGTTTTTACCAGTTGGGCAGTAATCCCCCAAGTCTTAATTGGGATGAAACATCAATTGGATATAATGCTTATTCAATATTAAAGACGGGAGCAGATGAATATGGAACAAAATTTCCAATAAGTATTAAATCTTTCGGCGACTACAAACCGCCTCTATACGCTTACGTTACGGTTCCTTCTGTTTATTTTTTTGGCCTTAATGAATTCTCCGTGAGACTTCCATCTGCAATTTTAGGTTTTTTATCAATTCCCGTAATGTATTTTCTTGTGCTTGAAATATTAAGGGAATGGGATGAGAAAAACAGAAAAACCATTGCGTTTATTTCTGCATTTTTTATTGCAATTTCTCCATGGCATCTGCAATTTTCAAGAGCAGCATATGAAGGAAATATAGGACTTTTTTTCTTTATGCTTGGACTGCTTTTATTTTTTAAAGGACTTAATAATTCTAAAATATTAATTTTCTCATCAATCTCTTTTCTATTAAGCATTTACTCTTACCATAGTTTTAGATTGCTAGTCCCATTAACAGTAATAATGATGGGAATATTTTTCTGGAAAGAGTTTATAAAAAAACGGGTCGTGCTGTTTGTATCAATTTCGATACTTGTTTTATTTTCAATTCCGGTTTACATGAGTTTTGTCAAAGCGCAGGGTGCTTCTTCCAGATTCTCGATGGTAACCATTTTTGAAGATCCAAATCTTGTGAGACCGTCAATAAAAAGAATTGAACATGACAAGGCTCATAATGATAGTATCGGATCTTTTTTTCACAACAGAAGATTAGTCTATTTATTGGCAGGAGCAAAAGGATACTTAGATCATTTTAATCCCGACTTTCTTTTCCTGCATGGAGATGGAGGAGTACAGCATCACGCGGTTGATATGGGGATGCTGTATTTATGGGATCTGCCATTTTTATTCTTAGGGATGTATGTATTGTTTAAAAACAGATCAAAGCGTATAAACTTCTTACTGTTTTTGTTCCTAATAGCCCCATTGCCTTCAGCTATATCAACGGGAGCGCCTCAGCCGGTAAGGGCAATTGCAATGGTTTTTCCACTTCATATCTTTTCCGCAGTAGGCATATTTAGTTCTACTGCTTATTTTCTAAAATCGAAAAACAAAGCTTTCAAGTTTTCCTTAATTATTTTAGTTTTTGTTTTGCTTATCCTGAATGTTTCATACTATTTACATCAGTATTATGTTCATACTCCTGTTGAATACGGATACTTTTGGCAGTACGGAAATAAGGAGGCAATTGGATACGCAAGACAGCACGAGAATGAATATAAAAAAATTGTCATGACATATAAAATTGACCAACCCTATATATACTATTTATTCTATAACCAAATTGATCCTGCTTGGTATCAGAGGACTTGGGCAAAAAAAGGCGATCTGGGACGATTTGATAGAAAAATCGGTAAATATGAATTTAGATATATTGATTTTAATAAAGATTCAAAAGAAAAAGACTCACTTTTAATAGGAATTCCCGATGAAATCCCTCAAAGCGCAAAGACCATAAAAGAAATTAGATACTTAGATGGATCAGTTGCCTACAGGATAGCGAAAACATGAAGATAATCAACAAGAATTTACGATTACTCCTGATAGGAATTTTCGTATCGTTTGTCTTAAGTCTTCCTGCCATCTTCCCTTTTTTTCATAAAGGATATTTTCCAACGCACGATGGAGAATGGGCTGTTGTACGGCTTTCCGATATGTTCAGGACTTTGAGGGATGGACAAATTCCTGCACGCTTCAGCGGCGCACTAAATTTTGGCTATGGGTACCCTCTTTTTAATTTTGTCTATCCATTTCCTTACTATCTCGGGGTTATCGTCCATTCGCTAAGAATAAATTTTGTAGATGCAATTAAATTTCTTTTTGTCGTGAGTGTCCCCATATCCTCCTTCTTCATGTTTCTTTTAGGCAGTAAGTTATGGAAAAATACAATAAGCGGAATTATCGCTTCGGTAATCTATGTTTACTTTCCTTATAGAATGGTAGATCTATATGTCAGAGGATCTATTGGTGAATCATTATCCTTCGCACTCTTTCCAATAATTTTATATTTTGGATTTTTATTGATAGAAAAAAAACATGCAGTTTATTTTTGCATTTTATCTCTTAGCATCGCACTTATTATCGGAACACATAACATAATGACTGTTTTATTCCTTCCTCTTTTTATATTCTTAATGACTGCGAAAGCAGTTATTGATAAGAGAAATGAAAATATTCAGGAGATTATCGCAAGTATTTTTCTTGGATTTGGACTTGCGTCCTTTTTCTGGATCCCTGCGATATTTGAAAAATACAATGTTTTGCTTTCAGTAATTCCGATCGCGCAAAGGAATATGAATTTTATTAATTTTTCTCAACTTTTATTTTCACCGTGGGGATATGGAATACCCGGAGGTCAAAACGCCTTTACGTATCAATTGGGCTGGGGACAGATAATTGTTATTTTGGGAGGAGTTTTAGTCATGATTAGGCGGAAAAAATCAATTGAAAAATCAATTTTTCGTTTTCTTTGCGCGCTTTTACTAATATATCTAATTTATTTTTTACTTCTCTTTAAGCAAAGTGCATTTGTTTGGGCAGTTGTACCTTTTCTTAAAGAGATTAATTATCCGTGGATCGTTCTTTCGCAGCTGAGTTTACTAGCAAGTATTATTGCGGGCTTTATTGCAACTCAGAAAGGAGCATTTTTTTATCTAAGTCTTTTTATGATTTTCGTTGCTTTTGTTACTGTTTTTCCATATGCGAAGCCATTGGAATATGTTAATAGAGGAGAAGATTTCTACATAACTAATGAAGCAACAACTACTTCATCTCAGGAGCTTATGCCGCTATGGGTTAGAAAAATGCCAAACAAACGCTTCGAAAAAAAAGTAGAAGTTATAAGCGGAAGTAGTGAAATCACTAATTTGTTTTATAAGTCAAACGCAATTAACTTTGATTACAATGCAAGAACCGCAAGCGTTATTCGGGTAAATACCATTTATTATCCCGGATGGAAACTTTTCTTAGGACAAAACAGAAAGAATATCACGATTAATAAAGAACGGGGTGTTATGGAATTTGAGGTTAAGCCTGGTTTAAATCATGTAAGAATGATATTTTCCGAAACACCATTAAGAAGTGTTGCAAATTATATTTCTATGTTTTCAGGATTGATTTTACTTGGTAGTTTCATAACTAATTTGAAAATAATTAGAAAAAAAATATGAATTTTTTTAAAAAAAATATCTTTGTGCTCTTTCTTTTATTGCTGTCGATTTTTTCAGTTTTACCCTTTTTTCATTTGGGTTTTTTTCCAATGCATGACGATACGCAGGTTGGGAGGGTTTTTGAAATGGGCAAAGCTTTAAAAGACGGCATATTTCCTGTTCGTTGGGCGCAAGACTTGGGTTATGGATATGGGTATCCAATTTTTAATTTTTACGCGCCACTTGCCTATTATATCGGTGGTTTTTTCAATGTTTTAGGGTTTGATGCGCTTGTTTCAACAAAAATGATGATGGGCTTTGGAATTATTTTGGCTGGAATATTTATGTACCTTTTGGCAAAAGAGCTATTTGGGAATATTGCCGGTATCGTAGCAGCACTTTTTTACGTGTATGCACCTTATCATGCAGTTGATATCTATGTAAGAGGGGATGTTGCGGAATTTTGGGCCTATGCATTTATTCCTTTTGTTTTTTATGGACTGTTAAAGATTTACAAACAACCGCGCTGGCAGTTTGTGATCCTCGGATCTTTAGGATATGCAGGTATTATTTTGTCGCACAATTTAACAGCCATGATGGCAACACCGTTTTTATTAATTACTACACTTCTGTATTGTTTAATTGCCTATAAAGAAAAAAGAAAATCCGTTATACGCTATTTATTATCTGCTATTTTCTTGGGTTTGGTTATTTCAGCTTTCTATTGGATTCCGGCTCTTTTGGAAATGAAATACACAAATGTTTTTTCTCAGATTGGAGGAGGGGCTGATTTTCGAGATCACTTCGTTTGTATTAACCAACTTTGGCAAAGTCCTTGGGGATATGGAGGATCAGTTCCCGGCTGCATTGACGGCTTATCTTTTGTTAGCGGGAAACTGCATATTTTAGTTTCCATTGCTTCTCTTGCGGGTGTAATCTTTTTATTTATTTTCAAAAAACAAAAACAGAATGCCGAAAAAATTTTAATTATAGGTTTTTCTCTTTTGGGTTTTATTTTTTCTGTATTTCTAACACTTGAAATTTCAAAGTTTATTTGGCAGGCGATTCCCCTAATGGCATTTTTTCAGTATCCTTGGAGATTTCTCCTGATGGTTTCGTTCTTTTCATCCTTTCTGGCAGGAAGTTTTATTTGGCTGGCTTCATCTCTTCCTCTAAAAAGATTTTTCCCGCATTATGTTTTAGAGATAAGCGCGATATTAATTTTTGCTTTGTTTTTTTTAAACATTAAGTTCTTTGCCCCGCAAAAAATTCTACAGGTTAACTCCAATTACTATACCAATGAGCATAGTTTAAAATGGACAACATCGAAAATTTCCGATGAATATCTTCCAAAGGGTATAAAAAAACCTAAAAATGCAAATGAAGCCTTGCTAAACAGACAAATATTTATGTTTAAAGAAACACCTATAGAAAAAACTGCAAACATAATCTCCATTTGTGGCATAGTGGTACTTTTTATTGGTATAATTCTTCCAGGTAAGAAATACTATGGTAAATAAACTTCCGGAGCTATCAATTTTCTTTCCATTCTGGAATGAAGAAAAAAACATAGAAAAAGTCGTAAGGAAAGCAATAGTTGTCGCAAGCAAAATTGCAGACAGATGGGAAATAATAATGATAGATGATGGCTCTTCGGACAATACTTTAAGCATTGCAAAAAGACTGGCGCAAGAAAACCCAAATTTAATTGTCGTTTTCCATGATAGAAATAGGGGTTATGGGGCAGCGCTTAAATCCGGATTTGAAAAAGCAAAATACAGATTTGTTGTTTTTAATGACGGTGATGGTCAATTCGATTTTTCTCAAATTAGTAAATTTATAGAAAAAATTAACAAAGCGGATATTGTAATCGGTTTTAGAAAAAAACGATTGGATAATCCCTTCAGACATCTTCTTATGAATTTTCTAAAGATTTGGGATTTTATATTTTTTGGTTTTAATTTCAGAGACATTGATTGCGGTTTTAAGCTGTTTAAAAAAGAAGCACTGCGAAAAATTATGCCCTTTAAGTCCGAAGGAGCCATGATCACAACTGAAATTCTAGCAAAAGCAAAAAAGGAAAAGTTAAAGATTGATCAGGTTGAGGTTTCTCATTATCCAAGACTATACGGTGATCAAAGTGGAGGAAATTTAAGAGTAATACGACGTGCCATAAGGGAGAGTTTTGCTCTTTGGTTCGATTTACATTATGGAAGAAATTGAAATAGAAAGTGTTGCAAGAAGATCTATTCGCGGCGTTTTTGCTCTAGTTTCCAGGACTTTTACTCTGCAAATAATTGGCCTAATAGCTAATTTTTTATTAACTATTTTTCTGTCTCCTTCAATTTTTGGAATATTTTTCGTTGTATCTGCAGCCATCGCATTTCTTTCTTACTTCTCAGATATCGGCCTTGCGGCCGCACTTATTCAAAAGAAAGAAGCAATTACCAATGAGGAACTGCGTACAACCTTCACAGTCCAGCAAATTCTTGTGGTATCAGCTGTTGTGCTTGCGCTTTGTCTATCCGGATTCGTAAAGTCTTTTTATCGGCTGGATGAGCAGGGAATTTTGCTTTTTCAAGCTTTGGTTATTTCGTTTTTTCTTTCCTCTCTTAAGACCATACCTTCTATAATCCTAGAAAGAAATCTTCGTTTTGAAAAACTTGTTATCCCACAGATTATAGAAAATTTATTTTTTAGTATTACTGCTGTTATTTTGGCGGCTAAGGGGTTTGGAATTTCAAGTTTTACTTTTGCAGTTCTTGCAAGGGGAATCTCCGGCGTTATGGCTATCTATATCATAAGTCCTTGGAAAATAAGCTTTGGATTTCAAAAAACTGCTGCGAAAAAACTCTTGTCATTTGGTATTCCTTTCCAAGCAAATAGCATTTTGGCTTTAATTAAAGACGATTTATTGATAATATATCTTGGTAGAGTTTTACCGCTTGCTCAGGTTGGATATATTGGCTTTGCTCAAAAGTGGGCATTTATCCCCTTAAGACTAATTATGGATAATGTTATTAGGGTAACATTTCCCTCATTTTCAAGACTTCAAAATGACAAGGGTATTTTAGGAAAAGCGATAGAAAAATCAATATTTGCAGCATGTTTTTTAATTTTTCCTGCACTTATGGGCCTTGTTGTTCTCGCTCCTTATTTTATAGGCCTTATTCCCAAATACACTAAATGGGAGCCCGCTGTTTTTTCTCTTTCGTTTTTTGCAATAAATGCGGCTCTTTCTTCAGTTTCAACGCCTCTAACCAATGCCTTAAACGCAATCGGAAAAATTAAAATTACTCTTTATCTTATGGTTTTTTGGACTGCTGCGACTTGGATAATGACTCCTCTGGCAATTGCTATTTTCGGTTTTAACGGCGTATCTTTCGCTTCCGCTTTTATTGCCCTGTCGGTAGTCGTTGTAGTTGTTATTTCTAAAAGATTTATAAAATTTACCGTTTTCAGAATTTTAATTAATCCAATCCTGGCGGCAATATTTATGGGAGGAGTAATTTATTTCCTTGGGCCGTTGGTTATAAGGAATGTCGTGACGCTTATTCTTATGATTGTTTTGGGAGCTGTGATATACTTTTCTACGATGTTTGTTTTGGCTAAAAATGAAATATTATCTGATATAAAATTTGTCAGGGAGAATCTTAAAAAATAATATGAGCAAACTTTCCGTTGTTGTTTCAGCTTATAACGAAGAGAAAAAAATAGCAAAATGCTTAAAGTCTGCCGAGTTTGCTAACGAAATAATTTTTGTTAACAATTCATCAACTGATAAAACAGAAGAGATTGCAAGTAAATACACAAAAAATATCTATAAACAAAAAAACGATCCACTGTCTATAGATTTACAGAAAAATTTTGGCTTTGAAAAAGCAACAAGCGAATGGATTCTAAGCCTTGACGGTGATGAGGAAATATCCAAAGAACTTGCGGATGAGATAAAAGGTCTAATTAGGAAAAACGTTATAGAAAACGGCTTTTGGATTCCAAGAAAAAATTATATTTTTGGCAAATGGATTCAACATTCAGGATGGTATCCTGATTATCAATTACGACTTTTTAGGAGCGGAAAAGGGAAATATCAAAATAGACATGTTCACGAAGATCTTTTTGTCGAAGGAAAGACGGCAAAACTTACCAATCATCTTGTCCACGATAATTATGAAACCATCTCGGATTTCGTTAATAAAACAGCTAATCTATATGCGGTAAACGAGGCGCAAGAGCGATTACGTAAGGGATATTCCTTCTCTTATTTTGATGCAATCAGGTTTCCGCTTGGCGAATTCTTGAGTAGATTTTTTACAAGAAAAGGATATAAGGACGGATTCCACGGATTAATGCTGTCAATGCTTATGGCCTTTTATCACTTAATAGTTTTTGCTCTTATTTGGGAAAAGCGAAAATTTCAAGAGTACGAAGGGAAAGAATTTTTACATGAAACAGAAAAGGAATTTAAAAAAGCAGGGAAGGAAATATTTTTTTGGATTTCAAAGGAAAAACTGGAAAATATAAAAAACCCCATTAAGAAAAATATCTACAGAATATCAAGAAAAATCCGCCTTGATTAATCAGAAGACATGATGAGGAAAGTTTTCATTTCGATATTAAACTTTAATGGAAAAAAGAACACTCTTGAGTGTTTAAAATCTATAGATAATTTAAACACGGACGGAATTGATTTAAGCGTGGTAGTGATTGACAATGGATCAAAAGAACTATTAGGCCTTAAGGATAATTTATTAAAAAATGCAACGCTGAAGGTAATTTTAAACAAAAAAAATCTCGGTTTCTCCGCAGGACATAATTTGGGAATTAAATATGCCCTTTTGAATAACGCAGATTGCGTTGTTATCCTAAATAACGATACGGTATTGGATAAAAATCTCGTTTATGAATTGGTGCGGGTCATGGATAAGGATTCAAGTATAGGAATTGTTTCTCCCAAAATCTATTTTGCAGAGGGATTTGAATTTCATAAAGCAAGATACAAAAAAGAAGATCAAGGTCATGTTTTGTGGTATGCAGGAGGCAATATGGATTGGAATAATATTCTTGGAAAACATATAGGAGTAGACGAGGTAGATAAAGGACAGTATGACAAGAATAAAGAGATGGATTTTGCAAGTGGCTGCTGCATGATGATTAGAAGAGAGGTTTTTGAAGAAATTGAATTCCTGGATGATCAATATTTTCTTTACTACGAAGATAATGATTTTAGTCAAAGAGTCAAAAGAGCAGGATATAAAATAGAATATGCGCCAAAGGCTGTCCTTTGGCACAAAAATGCAGGTTCATCCGGCGGTTCGGGCTCGAAATTACAAGACTATTACATTACCAGAAACAGATTATTGTTCGGCTCAAAGTATGCGTCATTTAAGGCAAGGTTTGCGCTTTTAAGAGAAAGCGTGAAGTTGTTGGTGGCTGGAAGGTATTGGCAAAAAAAGGGAGTATTGGATTTTTACTTAAGACGATTTGGGCAGGGAAGTTATAAATAACAAATGAAAGATATTTCGGCAATTGTAATAGCTAAGAATGCAAAAAATTTAATAGGCGATTGTTTGGATAGCTTATCTTTTTGTGATGAGATTATCGTCATAGACGATGGATCGGATGACAAAACAGCAGAAATTGTCAAAAAAAAAGGAGCCACAGTTTATAAACATAAAATGGAAGATTTTTCCGAAAGCAGAAATTTTGGATTAGAAAAAGCCCAAGGCAAATGGGTTTTGTATGTAGACGTTGACGAAAGGGTGACGCCGGAACTAGCAAAAAATATAAAACAAAAAATCGCAACAGATGTAAATTCCGGAATTTCCGCATATAAGCTTCTAAGAAAGAATTTTTATCTGGGAGAAAATGAATGGCCTTATATTGAAAAACTGGAAAGATTTTTCAAGAAAGATAAGTTAAAAGGTTGGCAGGGAAAAATTCATGAAACTCCAGTAGTTGATGGGAAAATTGGGCAGCTAAGCGGTTTTTTCCTTCACTATACACATCGAGATTTGTCATCAATGGTAAATAAAACCATTGAATGGTCCAAAATAGAAGCAGAGCTTCGTTTTCGTTCTAATCATCCAATAATGACTTGGTGGAGATTTCCCAGGGTAA
>JAMCYD010000043.1 GCA_023473785.1 Patescibacteria group bacterium | reverse complement strand
CGTTTTGGGGAATGGAAACACAACAGCTAATTGAGAATTTATCGCCGATATTTAGAAAATACTGGTTACCGATTATTTTCGTATCCTTTGGAATGATATTGTTAAGTTATGGTTTGATATCTTTATTGGGCTCTGCAAATTCCTCAAGGGATATAGTCTTTGAAAAGGGCAATGACGAGCTTTCAAATTCACCAACAGTAAGCGCCAAGACCATTACAAAAGAAGTTTTAGTTGACGTCGAAGGTGCGGTTGTGTCGCCGGGAGTTTATCGTATAGCTTCAAGTTCTAGAGTAAAAGATGCTTTAATTTCAGCTGGCGGTTTATCTAAAAATGCCGATAGAGAATGGGTAGCTAAAAATTTAAATCTGGCAGCAAAGATAATTGATGCGGGAAAACTGTACGTTCCATTTCTAGGAGAGAATACCCGCTCTTCCGGTGGATATTCAGGTTCCGTCAATCCGGGAGCGTCAGTTCTAGTGAATCTAAATACAGCTTCGGAAGGAGAGCTAGATACCTTGCCCGGAGTTGGTTTAGTAACAGCCGGGAAAATCATTGAAGGAAGACCATACCAGACGGTCGATGAATTGGTCTCAAAGAAGATTATTCCAAGCCGCGTATTTGAAAAAATAAAAGAAAAGATATCCGTATACTAGCAATGAAGCTTTTTTTATTGGGCGGCATTTTTTTAATCTTGCTAGCTTTGCGTTTTTTCTTCTTTTATCAAAACCCTCCTCATCTCGTAGATGGTCAACGGGTAAATATTACCACAACTCTTTTGTCAGAGCCTGAAAATATTGGTAATTTTCAAAGGTTTTACGCATCAATAGATCGGGGAGGGAGAATATTGATCCTTACTTCCTTATATCCGCAATTCCATTATGGTGATACCTTGGCTATCTCTGGCAATCTTAAATACAGATTGCTAAAAAACGGAAACACCATGATCGTTGTTTATCATCCCAAAATCGAAGCTGTGAAAAGTAAATTTAACCCGATTTTAGCACTTACATCAAGCATTCGCCAAAAAATAATTTCTCTATTCGTTCGGGTTCTTCCTTCAACATCGTCGGCTCTTCTTCTAGGAATTGTATTTGGCATTAAAGGCTCTATGCCAAAACAGTTTCTGGATAACCTTAGAATCGCAGGCGTCCTACATATAATTGCCGCATCGGGAATGAATGTGACGATTACAGGAGGCTTTTTAAGCAGTCTTTTTGGATTCTTTTTCAAAAGACAAATAGCGCTTTTATTAAGTATTTTTGGCATATTATTCTACGCTGTTTTATCCGGTTTTGGGGCATCTATTATTCGGGCATCGATTATGGGAATTTTGGTCTTCTCAGCTCAAATTTTGGGCAGACAAAGAATGGCGTCCTATGGATTATTGATTGCGGGATATGGAATGCTTTTTGTATCTCCAAATATTTTGAGAGACGTAGGATTTCAGTTATCATTTGTTGCGACTGCAGGGCTTTTATACATCAGGCCATTGTTTGAGAAAAAAGATAAAATGAAAAAATTTTTAAATATATCACTGGTCGGAGAAGAATTCGCAACCACGATTTCGGCACAAGCTGCAACTCTGCCTATTCTTCTTGCAAATTTTGGCACATATTCTATTTGGTCTGTTGCCGTCAACGCATTGGTTTTGTGGACAGTGCCGATGCTTATGATCTTAGGCGCAATAGGCTCTTTATTTGTGGTTTTTGAGCCTATTGGTAAGCTTTTTTTATATCTTTCTCTGCCGCTTTTGGTATATTTTGAGTGGATTGTGAATGCTTTTGCGAACTTATGGGGAAAGTTTCAGGTAGAAAAGATTCCCTGGGAATTTACAGTCGGATATTACCTTATCGTTGGTTCAGCAATCTTGATATTTAGAGAAAAAAATCAATGAAAAGAATTGTAGCCATAGGCCTTACCTTAGTTATTTCGCTTGTTGGGTTTATTTTTTATGACTATTCCAGATTTTATGATGGGCGATTGCATCTCGTTTTTTGCAATGTCGGCCAAGGAGATGCAATTTTCTTAAGGACTCCCGGGGAAAGAAACATTCTTATTGACGCAGGGCCAAATGACAAGGTTGTCTCGTGTCTGACGCGACATACGCCATTTTGGGATAGAAAAATATCTCTTGTTCTCTTAACCCATCCGCATGCCGATCATTTTATGGGTCTAAGTGAGATTCTTAAAAGATACGATGTTTTATCTTTTGCCACGGAAAAACTTGAAAATAAAACCTTGGGATACAAGGTGCTTATGAAAGAAGTTAGTGATAAAGTGCCAAAGCATAGTTATGTCTATGCCGGCGACTCTTTCAGGGAAGAAAACGGACTACGTTTTGCAATTCTTGCTCCAACAAGCTCATTTCTTTTAAAAACCAGCCCGAATAATATGATAGGGGAAAATAGCGAATTTGGCTCTTTAATAACTTTAGTTTCTTATGGATCGTTCAAAGCTCTTTTGACAGGGGATAGTCAAAAAGAAGAGCTGATGGATGCGATTAGCTCTTTTAAATTAACTTCTGTAGGGATACTTCAAGTTCCTCATCACGGCTCAAAAACCGGAATAAGCAAAGAAATCCTGGAAACCTTAAATCCAGGCACGGCAGTTATATCCGTAGGGCTTAATAATCGTTATGGTCATCCCAATCCTTACACCTTAAGTCTTTTAAAGGATTCCGGAGTCAAGACTCTTAGGACGGATATAAATGGAGAAATAGAAGTTATCTCCGACGGTAAGACTTTCGGTATTAGGGAGTCTAATTAATTACTGCTTGTCATTACTCTGTATGGGAAATCTGAAGGCTTTATTTGTTTTTCTTGAACGGGCAGAGTAAATGAAACAGTAGTTCCGTGGTTTTCTTCTGACTTTACCTCAACGAATCCTCCGTGCGCCTCGATAATTCTTTTCGTAATATACAGTCCAAGTCCGCTGCTATCCGAAGAGGAACTTTCGTTTTGATTTTGTTTGACCTGGTAGAATTTCAGGAATATATCACCTTGTCTTTCCTTGGGTATTCCAATGCCGGTATCTGCCACGGATACTTTAATGACAGTCCCTAGCGGATTATTCATGATTTTGGCTGAAATTTTAATTTTTCCACCCCTAGGCGTGAATTTAACGCTATTTGAGAGAAGATTATTGATTACCTGAATAATTCGTGTTTTGTCAACAGAAATAAGAGGAAGGGGTTGGGGTATGTCAGCACTTAAAAAAACCTCTTTTTTTTCTACCTGGGGAAGAAATACTTTTACCCGCTCATAAATTAGTTCTTCTAAATCGGTTGATTTCTTTTCAAGAGCAAATCTTCCGGATTCAAGCTTGGCAGCATCAAGTATTGAAGCAATCTGATCTAAAAGTACTTTTGACTGGCGATGAATAACATCGAGAAACTGCTCCCGCTGGGGTTTTTTAAGAGGAGGTTTCTCTGAAAGAAGAAGTTCAGCTGAATCCTTGATGACAGCAAGAGGAGCACGCAATTCATGAACCATCATATTCGTAAAGTCTTCCTTTATCTGAGAAAGATTTTTCTCAAGAGATATGTCATGAAGCATGATTGATGCCCCGATAGGTTCTTCCATTGAATCTTTTTCATTTCTCATTTTTATTGAAACAGGAGTTATGAATACTTGAAAAGTTTTATTCTCAATAGCCAGCTCTTTTTCTTCTATTACCTTATTATTTTGAATTGCTTCATTTATTTTTCCTATCAAATCGTATGTTTTAGGAAACAATCCTAAAAGATCAAGGATAGTGGGATTTTCTCTCTCAATACCTAAAAATCGTTTTGCAGCATCGTTGATAATCAAAATCTGACTTTTCTTGTCTACCATAAAAACTCCATCAGCGAGACTTCTAATTATTGCTTCGAGCTTGCCCTTTTCGTTTTCAAGCATTTCTTCAAGTCTTGATAGGGTGTTTGATGCCTCTGCGACGATTTGATAAAGAATTGTCATTTCATCTTCTCCATAAAGATTTAATTTTGTCGATGAAACATTTATAATTCCCAAAACCCTACTGTTTATGAAAAGAGGAATATGAAAAAAGGAAGTAAGGGGTAGGGGACTACTGTCATCAAGAGGGACGCCGAATAACTCCTCTTCGGTCTTGGTCGGGACGTTTCCCAAAAGTGCACCCAAAGAGGCAAGCATGCTTTTCTTCACCTGTTCAATAAAAGTGTGGCTTACGCTTTCATTAACATAAGTCTTGAATACCAGGTGCCCCTCTTTAATAATTAAAGAGGAAGTGCTCGAGTATGGAAATAGGTTTCTCAAGCTTCCCATTATAACCTCAATAACTTTTTCAATATCCAAGGAGTATCCAATTCTATCCTGCACCTCTTTTAGTATGGAAATTTGATAAAGCCTATGTTTTTGGGCAGCTTCTCTCCTCACGAGATCCTTACGGACTCTCTCTTCTTTTATTGAAAATAATATTACAAGAATTCCGAAAAAGACTGAAGTTCCTATAGAGGCTAAGATGAGCAGAGTCATAACCTATTTTATGAGATTTTCGAGTTTGTCTCCTGTTTTTTTACTTCCAATGACAATAATGTAGGTTCCGGCCACAAAGAGAATCTCCTTTACGCTTATCAGTATTGTAATAAAGGTTAAGTTGTTATAATTTTGAAAATAAGCTTGTATAGCGTCAGTTATAATGCCTAAAGCTATGAGAATTACTCCTATCGCTATTGACTTAAATCCGGAAGCCAATATTCCCGTGCCGAATTTTTTAGTTACGTTTGCCATGACAATTCCAGCGGTAATTCCCGCAAAAGCAGAGATAAAAGCGCCTGTTTGAATAAGTATGATAAAAAGTTTATTTCCCTCCATATAGTTTGGCCTACAGATTGTTTCCAGTCGTGCTATTATTATCTTTTTGTACCTGAGAAGATTCTTGAGTTTGACTAGTGGGTCCTACGCCTTGCGGAATTTTTTCAGATCCCGCTCCTTGAGGTAGGTTTGCAAGTAGCGGTTCCATCGTTTTTTGCACAATAAGACCTGAGAGTTCCACGAATTGGTTAATTAGATCCTGTATAAGGTCTTGCGGAGGGCCTGAAATTTCCAATACTGTACCATCTTGGTCAATTTTGAGGCCTTTCACGTTCCTTGCTTTTGCCAGAGTAATATCGGGTCCCAAGATCACCATTTGTTTTTTAATTACTTCAGTTAATAGCTTTTGATAATCAGAAGTATTATATCCTTGTATCTCTTGCATAGGCAGGAAACTACTCGTGCGGAGCAGTTGATTTTAAAACTTCCGTGACTTTATTAACCAGGTCTTGTACTTCTACCTGGTATTTAAATACATAGTCTTGTGCTCCATCGTTTATGGCTTCCTTGACAAGTTCTTCCTGGCCGAAGTTTGAAAGCATCATAATAGGGATATCTTTTGTTTGCAGGTCGGCTTTCAACGTTTTTAAGACCTGATTTCCAGATATGTCCGGAAGCACTTGGTCAAGAAGAATAAGATTTGGGTTTTCTATCCTTGCTTTTTCAATTCCACCTTTTCCGTCCTTGGTAGAGATAGTCTGAAATCCGTTTTTTTCAAGAGCAGTGCAAAAAACTGCACTCATGCTTTCATCATCGTCAATAATGAGAATCTTGGCCATAACTTTACGCTAACAGGAATTTTTGTAAAATGCAAGACCCTCTTTGGAGAAAATTTCGCAAGTCTTCTATGGTACAATGAAATAGATTATGGATGTAAAAGAGCAAATTTTGCACAATATTCAAAACGTACTGGCAGAGATAACAGACAGGAAGCCTTATATAAAAATTGACCGCCCGCAAGATCCGAATCATGGAGATTACTCAACAAATATCGCAATGATTGCCTTCCCCGATGTTAAATCTAAGTTCAAGGATCCTTTTAAATTTGCGCAAGAACTGGCTGCTAAGCTGAATAAGTCAGGCGAGCTAAATGAAATTTTTGAAAGAATCCAAGCCCAGCCGCCCGGATTTATAAACTTTTGGTTTTCAGAAGAGCATTTAATTAAAGAATTAGGGAAAGTTTTGGACAAAAAGGAAAAATACGCAGGTTCGGATAACAAAGAGAAAACAGTAGTCATAGATTATTCCAGTCCTAATATTGCAAAAGCTTTCGGAATAGGACATTTACGATCTACGATAATCGGTCAGACAATCTACAATCTCTATAAGTTTTTAGGTTATAAAACAATCGGTGATAATCACCTGGGTGACTGGGGAACACAGTTTGGCATCCTTATTTACCAGGTGATAGAGAAAAAATTGGACGTAGAGAAGCAAGGCGTAGAAAAACTCGAAGAGCTTTATGTTGAATTTAATAAAGATGCAGAGGAAAATCCGCAGCTTAGAGATAGAGCCAGACTATGGTTTAAAAAATTGGAAGATGGAGATGTTCGCGCCCGGGAAATTTGGAAAAAATTAACAGACACTTCGCTAAAAGAATTTAGCAGAATCTACGACCTTTTAAATATAAAGATAGACTATGCATACAGTGAAAGCTTTTATGAGAAAATGCTGCCCGAGATCATTAGGGAATGTGTTGACAAGAAAGTTGCCGTAGAAGATCAAGGCGCTTTGGTCATAAAATTTCCAGGCGATGGTTTACCGCCCGCAATCATCAGAAAAAATGATGGCGCAACAACATATTTGACTCGTGATCTGGCTACCATTAAATTTAGGCTTTCGCAGTGGGATCCCAAGCTTATCATTTATGAAGTTGGGGTCGAACAGTCTTTGCATTTTAAGCAGCTTTTTAAGGCTGTTGAGCTTTTGGGTTGGGCAAAAGCAGATATGTTTGTCCATGTAAGACACGGTTTGTATTTGTCTTCTGATGGTAAGAAATTCTCAACCAGGCGAGGGAAGACGATCCACCTTTTTAAAATTTTAGAGGAGGCGGTAGGAAGAGCGGAAAAGTTAACAAAGGGGGGAGATAAAAGAATTGCAAAGGCGGTTGGCATAGGAGCAGTTAAGTATTTTGATCTTTTTCATAATCCTTCCTCCGATATTATTTTTGACTGGGAAAAGATGTTTGCGCTTGAGGGAAACTCCGCTCCGTATCTTCAATATGCATTTGCTCGCACACAGAGTGTGCTCGCTAAAGTCAAAAGTCAAAAGTCAAAAGTCAAAGGTGAAATTCAAAATCAAAATTTAGAAAAAGAAGAGCTGTTGATTCTTAGACTATTAATTTATTTTCCCGAAGTTGTGAGAGATGCGGCGGAGAATTTTTCTCCAAACCTGCTTTGTAATTATCTTTTTGAACTTTCCCAAGTCTTTAACAATTTTTATCAAAAGCACAAGATTTTAGGTAGCAAAAAAGAAGAATTTAGAATCGCATTAACCTCAGCTGTAGGCCAAATTCTCAAAACCGGCCTTTACCTTTTGGGTATTGAGGCGCCGGAAAAGATGTAGCTATTTTCTTAAAGTCTCTGCCCATGCGCTAAAATCTTCTTCCTTAACAAATAACCCATGCCTGTTTTTAATTGCCGGTAGCCGATTAGCTTTTATTGCTTTCATCGCTCTTTCGTATTGAGCAAGCGTTTGACATAGAAGCCCCAGCTTCTTATGGTCAGGGCTTGGTGGGAATACTCTTTTTCTTTTTCGAGTTTTATCTTTTTTTCTAAACTCTTCAAGAACATCCGTTTTGATATAAAGTCTTCCGTTATGACGTAATGGGATATTCCCACTCTGAAGATGAAAATATTCTGATAGAGTTGTAGCTTGAGAAAGCAAAACATAGCCATTATCTAACAGACCCTGATCGATTTCCCGTCCTTTATAATTTCTGACATCCTCTTCTCTTAAGTAAAATCTTCCAAGTATTTTTATTGATCCAATCCCACCGTTTCGTATTGCATCTGAAGGTATCCTGTTTCTAAATGCCCCTGCAGGTTTAAATCCGATTTGCTCAAGGATCTCCCTTTCTATTTTTGTTCTTGCTCTTGTCATTCTGGTTTTTACCGACCCCTCGGTAGAATTTAGCAACTCCGCTATTTCTTTATTTCTCTTTCCGGCTATCCTTTGCTCAATGATTTCTTGTTCTGCCCCCGATAGTAAGCCTGGAAAGCGACTTTTAATAAGATTTAGAATAGCCCGATCATCTATTTGATAAGACTGTCCTTTATCGCCCTCATTACCCTCTTTGGCATCAGGATATTGTCTATCTTCTCTTATCGGAATATTTATCATTCCCCCCTGTTGTTTTTGTTCTCGTCGGTGATCGTCTATCATGGTGTTTCGACCTATTGTAAATACCCAACCCCAAAAATTCTGTTCGTAAGTGCCTTCTCCTAAATTTGGATCAAAATCTGATAAGGCAGTTGAAATTTTAATAAGCGTATCTTGAGTTAGGTCTTCTGCCCGTTTTGAGTCTCTTGCCGTAAAATACGGCATTAATTTTTGTCTTAATGCTTCATCCAATTGTCTTGTTGCATCCTCGTTTCCGTTTATCACACCGATTACAGCAGAAGGAATATCTATTGGCGGCAGAGTACTTCTGTTTTCTTTTTCTGTTTTTTGCATGGAAGGATTATATTAAAATGCTGTTCTATTTGCAATTTCATCACCCTGCTTAATTTTTTGGCTATTGAGTAGTGTTGGTAAGATATGGTACTATACCATAGTCGATCAGTATCAAACCTGATCTTTTTTCTTCTAAATATTTATGAATTATCAAAGGACAATTCTTCCAAACGGGCTCCGTGTCCTAACTATACCCATGCCTTCTTTCGAGAGCGTAACGGCCATGGCAATAGTTGCAGCAGGCAGCCGATATGAAACAAGAAAAAACAGTGGAATCTCTCATTTTTTAGAGCACATGGCCTTTAAGGGGACAGAAAAACGGCCATCTGCTTTGGACATATCGACACTAATTGATGGAATTGGCGGAGAATTCAATGCATTTACAGGAAAAGAGACGACTGGCTATTACATAAAATCCTCCTCAAGTCACGTAGAGCTTCTGCTGGACGTTCTCTCCGATATGCTGCAGAATTCTCTACTTAAAGAGGATGAAATCAATAAGGAACGAGGGGTGATTCTTGAAGAAGTAAATCTTTACGAAGATACACCCGCGCGTAAAATAGGAGATGTTTATGAAAGGCTTTTGTATGGAGATACACCCATGGGCTGGGATATATCAGGAGAGAAAGACGTAATAAAAAAGCTTCAGAGGAAAGACTTTTTATCCTATTTATCCAGTCTCTACAGTGCCCATAACACTACGGTTGTTCTCGCAGGGGGAATTTCCCAAAAAAAAGCAGTTTCCTTAACAGAAAAATACTTCGGAAAAATGAAAAAATTTGATACACTACGATATAATAAAGTAGTAGAGACTCAGAAAAAACCAGCCTTATACGTTAAGGAAAAAAAGACAGAGCAGGCGCATATCTCTTTGGGAGTAAGAACGATTCCTCTTTCGCATAAGGATCGTTATCCGCTGTCGGTTCTTTCTGCAATTTTAGGCGGCGGAATGAGCTCAAGGCTTTTCCATGAGGTCAGAGAGAAGCGCGGACTCGCTTATTACGTAAGAAGCTCCTCGGATCATTACAAGGATTGCGGAAGTTTTGCTTCAACAGCAGGAGTTGACCCCAAAAGAGTTGAAGAGGCGATAGAAGTGATTCTTGAACAGTATCACGGAATTTCTTCAGGACTTAAGCAGTATTCAATTTCCAGCAAAGAGTTGAAAAAAGCAAAAGAATTTTTAAAGGGGCATTTAGTTTTGGAACTTGAAGACAGCAAAAGCGTTGCGGGAATGTATGCGCATCAGGAGCTGCTTGAAGGGGAAATAAAAAATCCAAATGAAATCATTGCGCAGGTAAATAAAGTTACCGTTGAGGAAGTTGAAGAAGTAGCTCGAAAATATTTTGTAAATAGCGGGCTGAATTTAGCCGCTATCGGAAATTTTCCCAATGGACAAAAGTTTGAAAAGTTGTTAAAGTTATAATATGGAACAAACAGTTGTTTTGATAAAACCAGATGCGGTAAAAAGAGGACTGGCAGGAGAAGTTCTTAAGCGTTTTGAGAGAGTTGGGCTTAAGATTGTTGCCATGAAGATGGTCCAGGCAAGCGAGGAGCTTTTGATTAAGCACTATCGTAGTCAGGATCCCGAGACTCTTAAAAGATGGGGAGGGAAAACTCTTAAGACATATACCCAGTACGGGAAAAATGCCAAAAAAGACCTAGGAACAGATGATCCAATCGAGCTTGGTAAAATGGTCAACAAATGGCTTTTTGATTACATAAAAAGCGGGCCTGTTATCGCTGTTCTTCTTGAAGGACGACACGCAGTTGAAAATGTAATTTCTCTTTCCGGCCCCACAATGCCTGTTCAATCTGCAGCCGGAACCATAAGAGGGGATTTCTCAACAGACTCGGCAGCATATGCCAATGATGAGAAAAGGGGAGTAATGAATTTAGTTCATGTTTCAGCAAGTCAAGAAGAGGCAGATTTTGAAAAAACTCTTTGGTTTACTCCTTCGGAAATCCACAATTACAAAAGAGTGGAAGAATCTCTCTAGCCCTCATTTATAAACTCTAAGGAGATAAATACCCATTATAAAAATTAGAAATGTTATTGCTTCGGAGGCAAGACAATATTGGCATAAAGCATGAATTACTGCAAATTGAATATAAATAAGAAAAAAAGATGCCAATGTTCCGACAGAAGCCATTATGAAAACAGCTCTTACGATAGATTTTCTCACTTTTTCTATCAAAGATACCAATAAAATAATTAAAAGAAGATAAAAAACACTTCCTATAAGTGCTATCGGCACTCCGTTTATTGTCGAAAAGCTGCTTGTTAGAACCTTATCACAACCATGGGCTAGGGAGCAGGGCGGAATAGCATTTTTGTAATGAAGAATTGTCAGATATGTGGCATCCAGAAATCCCAAAAAAGATAAAAGGAGAATGGATAGCAGAATATAATTATTTTTTATTAATTTCATTGCTGATTAAAGACTTAAAATCTCCATAGGTTCGGGGGTTTTGGATTTTCTCTCCATTAACAAAAAATGTAGGAGTAGAATTTATTCCAATTCCAAGTCCTTTGCTGTACTCATCATTTATAAGACTTTTTCCTTTCTCCGAATCAAAATCAGCTTTAAACTTATCCATATCAAGCTTTAATTTTTTAGCGTAATCGGTAAATACTTCTCGGGCCTTTTGGGAATCAGCCCAGGAAGTTTGAGTTTCAAAAAGTAGATCGTGCATCTCCCAAAATTTACCTTGCTGACCGGCAGCATATGCGGCCTGCGCTGAATTCATTGCATTTTGATGAATCTGAATGAGAGGGAAAAAACGGTAGACAAAATAAATTTTACCGTTAAGTTCAGCGAGCAGTTGGCTTACCAATGGATGATAAGCAGCGCAGGCGGGACATTGAAAGTCTGAATACTCAACCAAAGTAACTTTCGCATTTGGATTACCTCTACCTATATCGGTTTTTGTCACCGGAGGGATCTTGGCAGTTGTACTACTTTCTTGCGGAGAATTGGCAATTTGCAAAAGTCCATACACTGCCGCCACCAAAACTACGGCAACCCCTGCCCAAATCGCAACTTTTTTGACTAACTGATTCCTTTTTTCTTTTTTAAGCTTTTCCTGCCAGTCAAGTTTTTTTAGCTCTTTTTTCTCCTTCTTGGTCAATTTCTCCATTTTGTAATAATGACATAAAACTGTTTTATTTTCAATAAGTATCTGCTATATTATATATTATGCTTCATCAGCATCCGGTTCACAAAAGTCACGATTCTTTGTTTCACAAGGCTTTAAATGCCGTAATTATAGTCGTTGCCACTGCCAGCCCGCTGATCACATTGCCTCAGCTTTTTGATATTTATACAAAGAAAAATGTGGCCGGAGTATCGCCTATAACCTGGATTGCTTATATTTTTACCGCCACGATCTGGTTTGCATATGGTATTATCCACAGGGAAAGAGTGATAGTAATAAACGGAGCTTTGGGAATAATATTGGCTTCTCTTATATCGTTTGGTATATTGATTTATTCCAGATAAGCCCAGTAGTCTTAAGGAGTGGTTGAGTGCTTCGAATGGTCGGGGTGCTGGGAATTATTCTTCAGCATCAGTGGATTTTTCAGATCTGATCTTCAGGCAGTGAAGCTATTGCGAATTATCAGGTTAAGCAGTTTGACAATCGATCAAAATAGGATATAATCGTGCCGTGAGAAAACAAGAATTACCACAGCCAGTAAGCCAACTATTAGGAGTTCTAGAAAATGACGCGACGAGAAAAATCTCAAAAGCGCAATTTGCCCTCGACAAAAAAGTATCACAAATTCTAACGGATTTTGCCCGGCAAGTTTCCGAATCAGATGGTCTGTTGAGAACGCCTAAAGTACAAGTTCAGAATGATGGATTGATGTATGATTTTTGGATAGAAGAAAGATATGAAGCAGCGGAGGGCGATCAAAGGACAAGGCGAACAGCTCTGTGCGTGTTGCCAGAAGATGACACCGAAGCATATGAGATGGCTAAGATTGAAGATGGAACTATTTTGGACATAAGCGACAATGAACTTGAGGTCGGGGAGATTGAAAGTCTATCAAGAGTATTTGATTTCCTGAGAGACGAATTAAATAGAGCAAGAGTTCCTGCTTGGCTTATCTAATCTACATGTAGACACTTTATTTCACGATACCTAGTCGGGGTGGTGAGAATTGGACTCACTGCCTCTCGGTCCCGAACCGAGCGTTCTACCGATGAACTACACCCCGGTAATGCGTCGCGCCGAGCGCAACAGCCATGTTTGACATGCGTCCCCGAGAGGAGTCGAACCTCCAATCTTTCCCTTAGGACGGGACTGCTCTATCCATTGAGCTACGGGGACTTATTGATTTGTATTTTAGCACAAAAGAAAGTAGAATGAAAAAAAATGGAAAGATCTGAAGTTATCCGCTTTTTAGTCCTCCGGAGCATTGGCAATTTTCTGGTTTTATTTGCTATTTTTGGAGTTTTGGCGACTTTTGGCCCTGCTCTTTATTACGAAGTTTCTTTTAGAATTGTTCAAGCAAGGGGAGTGCATTTCGTTGTGGCAGATAATCAAACGAGCCCTTTGGGTGAATTGCTAAAAAAACAACGGGGGGCGACAGAAGGAATAAGCGGGGGATTCTCAAATGTTTTAGCCGGTCCCAAAGAGCAAATCTTGATACCAAAAGATACAGATTTTAGTATTTTGATACCAAGGCTTGGCGCAAATGCAAAAGTTTTTCCAAATATCGATCCGTCAAACGTGAATGAATTTCTTCCGATTCTTCAAGAAGGAGTTGCTCATGCGAAAGGAACAGTTTTCCCGGGAATGGCAGGCAATATTTATCTGTTTGCCCATTCGACGGATAATTTTTGGGATGTAGGCAGGTACAATGCGATTTTTTATTTGTTAAAAGACTTAAGGGCCGGAGATGATATTATAATCTTTTTTGAAAATCAAAGGCATAATTACGTGGTTACCGAGTCAAAAATCGTAGATCCGCAAGAGGTCTCTTTTATTACTCAGGCCAAAACCGACAAGGAACAGCTTATTCTTCAAACCTGCTGGCCGCCCGGTACAACATGGAAACGTTTATTGGTATTTGCCAAACCGAAGTAATTAATCGCTTCGGAGCTAAATTTTTTCTTGGACCCGCAATTCGCTTATCGTCCTTCGAAAAAATTTATTCCTCGCTCTCGCAATATCATTTAAGGCCTATCGTGTAGAGATTTGGGGGAGTGTCGGAATTCCCAAGATTAGTTAGGATGACTATTCTTGATTCATCCGGCCACGGGAAAACATAACTGTCGATAAAAGGACCTGCGTAAACTTGGGTGTCGTTGCCGCCGTCGTATTCCATTATGTCGATTTTTTGATCATGAACATAGATTAGATGCTTGGAGTCAGGGAACCAACTTAAAGGCAATTCGGATCCAGTCAGGGAGTCAAGAATTTTGAAATTTTTATCTTCTTTTATGTCGTATACATAAATAGTGCCAAGCTTGAGTGACCTTTGCTCAGGCGTCGAGTTAGTGCCTATAAGAGGAGGGACGATAATAGTTGGTAGAAGGGTAGATGAGGAAGCCTCATAAAGAATTTTGGTTTCATCGGAAGACCAAGTAATAATTTTAAAGCTACCGGCAACAATCTTCTTTAATTTAGCCGAGAGCGAGTCAAGTCTTGCTTTATCTTTTTCGGATTTTTGTTTTTGCCAGGCGGAGTTGACGCTTGCGATAGTTTCTGTCACATCAGAGGGGCTTTGATTAAGGGTATTTGCTGAAAGTTGATAGATGGCCGTTGCACCTTGAGCAGAGATTGTTGCAAGAATTGTTGAGCCGTCCGGAGACCAGGAAAGCTTTGCTTTTGAAAAGGAATTTACTGTATCATCGGCAATTTGAGTTGAAGAGCTTTGAAGTGTAAGAATAGGTCTTGAGCTCATATCCAGTACGTAAATACCGTTTTTTCGGGCTGATTGAGAAGAAACAGTATAAACGACTCTTGTTAGGGAAGGATCAAGCACAGGATTTGTAACTCCGCTATTTGTCATGCTTTCAAGCTTTGGGGCGACTGGAAAAAGCAATGCTTCCGCTTTGGTAACAACGCCCTTTTCTATTTTCAGACGTTTTTGCCAGGGGAAATACCCCTCCTTAAAAATCTTTATTTCATACTTGCCAGGGGCAAGATTTATGGTGTTGTCAGTTGCAGTTGTTAAGTGATTATTGACAAAAACTTGGGCACCATCCGGGGTGCTTTTCGCAACCAAAAGACCAGTGCCTGAAATATCGGGTTTGCCTTTATCAAATAAGAAACGATATCCGTTTCCGTAGAAGATAACGACTACAGTTACGCCAATCAATAATGTCAGAATTAGAAGAGGAATTAATATTTTTTTCACCAAAAGCATTATACTGCACTCATAATGGTTCTTGCAAGACGTACAAATGGAGGATATAATCAAAAATACAAAGCTAAAACTATTTTTGATAGATTAATGTGATAGTTTGATATATTAAATTAATATGCTTTCTAAGAGAATTGGAATAGATTTGGGGACTGCAAACACTTTGGTTTACCTTGCGGGCGAGGGCATTGTCCTTAATGAGCCGACTGTGGTTGCCTTAACAGCAGAAGACAATAGGGTAGTTGCTGTTGGTCGCGAGGCAAAGGAGATGCTTGGTAGAACCCCTGGCAATATAGTGGCTATGAGGCCCTTGAGAGACGGAGTTATTGCAGATTATGCCATAACGGAAGCTATGCTTTCTTATTTCATCGATAAAGCCCAAGGCCGCTCCCGTTTTTTCAAACCGGAAGTAATGGTTTGTATTCCATCGGGAGTCACCCAGGTAGAAAGAAGGGCGGTCTTGGACGCTACAATGGCTGCAGGCGCTAAGATTGCCTATCTTATTGAAGAGCCCTTGGCGGCTGCGATAGGAGCCAAAATTCCAATTGCTCAGGCAGCAGGACATATGGTCGTTGACATCGGCGGAGGATCAACCGAGTGCGCTGTTATATCCCTGGGAGGAGTTGTGGTGCACAATTCAGTTAGAGCAGGAGGAAATAAGATTGATGAGGCTATTGCAAATTATACCAAGAAAAAATTCAATCTTTTGGTGGGAGAGCGAACGGCCGAGGAAATAAAAATTACAATAGGCAACGCACTGATAGACGAGGATTCAAAAGGCAATCTTAAAAAAATCGAAATAAGAGGAAGAGATAACATAACAGGTTTGCCCCGAACCATTGAGTTGACTGAGGCGCAGATAAGTGAAGCAATCTATCCGGTTCTTATCGATATAATTTCTGCAGTCAAAGGGGTTTTGGAGCAGACGCCTCCTGAATTGGCCTCAGACATCATAGACAAAGGCGTTGTTATGAGCGGCGGGACTTCTCTTCTTAAGAATTTTGACAAATTAATAACAAAAATAACAGGTGTGCCTTGTCATGTTGCCGAAGATGCACTTTTATGTGTGGCAAGAGGAACTGGAGTAGCGCTTGAAAACATAGAACTTTACAAAAGAAGCATAGCCAAAAAATAAATTCTTTTTACCCTATAATATTTTTTCAGAATATTTTATTTTTTAAAAAATTACAAAAAAAATACAACTTTTCACAGTAGCATAGATTTATAGTATTTTGATTGACTAGACAAACAAAATTGATATTTTTTTAATCGCGCACGGATAAGACAAGATGAATAAATTTGAGCATATTAGGTGTTCAATATAAGCAAAATTTAATGGTTACAGCCAATATCATTTGAGTCTTATAGTAAAATGATGCATTTTGAGAAAAAATTAATACTCGGTGTAGGCTTTAATAATCTTTCAGAAAACTTAGTCCTAGAGTATATAGTAAAAAGTATCGAAAATTCTTCCAAAAAGTACTATGTCGTTACCCCAAACCCTGAACTTTTGGTAATTGCTTACGATAACCCTAAGTATAAAAAAGTCCTAAATGATGCAAAATTAGCTTTGCCGGACGGCATAGGGATAGTGCTGGCAAGTAAATTGCTCGGAAAGGGTATAAAAGAGAGAATTACCGGCGTTGACCTGGTTGAAAAGTTATGTATGAGGGTTGCAGAAAAGCCTATAACAGTGGGATTTTTGGGAGGGGGACCAGGAGTAGCAGATAAAACCGCCGAGTGCTTACGAAAAAAGTACCCAAAATTAAAAGTTGTTTTTGCTCAAGAAGAATGGCCAAAGGAACGCTTTGATCGGCAATCACACTTTGCAAATGACGCTCGCCAATCGCTTAACAAGCACAAAAATTTACCCCGCTCGCTAAGTGAAAGTCGACAACCTGCTAAAAACGAATTTTCTGATGGTAATCGTAAGTCGACTTTCAGTTCATTTGAAAGTGGATTGACTCCCATAAGCTATCCGCTAATTGACATTCTTTTTGTCGCTTTTGGTTCTCCAAAACAGGAATTATGGATTAGCGAGAACTTAGAAAAACTTCCTGTTAAAGTTGCCATAGGCGTTGGAGGAGCTTTTGACTTTATAAGCGGACGAGTCAACAGAGCTCCGGTTTGGGTGAGGAGCATTGGACTTGAGTGGTTCTTTCGACTTCTCATCCAGCCCTGGAGAATAAAAAGACACTTAAGACTTATCAAATTCACTTTTCTAGTTGTCAAAGAGAAATTTAAGATAAAAATGGTATAATTCAACTTAGTGAGAATTTTATATCTTCAGATGTTTCCGCTTTTTGGCTCGGGTTCCGGAACCTATGCCCGGGAACTTGCTAAAGAAGTAGCAAAGAGACACAAAGTTGCCATGGTTGCGCCTGACAGAAGAAAAATAGAAGGCGTAAAAAACTACCCCGTTTCTCTTCCGGTTAAAATTGCCTTTACAGGACACCCGGAATGGCCAGATGTAAAATTATATACAAAAGTTTCCGGAAAAGAATTATCAGCAAATTACCTTGCTTATTTTAGAGCAGTTGTTGAAGCGGTTAATGATTTTGAACCTGATATTATCCATGTTCACCATCTAATGCCCTTAACTTGGATTGCCAGGTTTATTAAAATAGCTTATGGGTTGAATTATATAGTTACGGTTCACGGCTCCGAGCTGCCGACCCTTGAAAGCGACAAGAGATACCCCTTTTTAACTGAAGAAGCACTTCTTAAAGCAAGAAGAATCGTGCCTAATAGTTACTGGACCAAGGAATGGATGCAGGAGATTTTTACAAAAAGATTTGATAAACAAACAAGGGTTATTCCGGGTGGAGTAGATTTATCAAAGTTTCCCGAAGCTATGGATATAAAAGGTATAGATAAAAAATATGGCCTTGAAGGAAAAAAACTAGTGTTTTTTTCAGGAAAGCTTACAAAATATAAAGGAGTTAGGTATCTAATTTCAGCGGCAAAAAATATAGATGCGATAATTGGAATTGCGGGCGATGGCCCTCAGCGCAAAAACCTTGAAGGTCTAGTTAAGGAACTTAACCTTAAAAATGTCCGCTTTTTTGGTTTCATCGATAATGACGATCTCATAAAACTTTATTATAGAGCAGATATTTGTGTTGTGCCGAGCGTCTGGGATGAGCCGTTAGGCTTGGTCGTGCTTGAGGCAATGGCGACAAAGACACCTGTTGTAGTTACCAGAAAAGGCGGAATTCCTCTTGCTGTTAAAGAAGGTCTTAATGGGTTTTTTGTAAGACCAAGAAACGCAAAAGAGATTGCAGAAAAAGTTAATATTCTCTTAAAAGACGATGTTTTAAGAATAAAAATGGGAAATAGAGCCAGACAAACTATCACTGAACGTTTCACTTGGGAAAAAGTTGCTCATAGGTATGAATTGATGTACCTTGAATTCAGGAAAAAAGAACAAAAAACAGAAACAGGACCCTTAGACACTTTTTTTAATAAGATTTTTCTAGCAAAATGAGAATTGCTATTTTAGGCTCCGTTGCCTTACCTATTTTTCCTCCGCTTCAGGGCGGTACCGAATGGATTGCATATTACCAAGCAAAAGGATTAGCGCAAAAAGGACACAAGGTTATTCTTTTTGGAGCAAAAGGTACTGCGGAAAATTTCAAAGGATCAGATGTTAGGGTTGTTGAGGTTGGAGCAGGAAGTTTAGTTGTCGGAAGTAAAAATGAAACCATATCCGACCCAAGTCTTGAAGAGGCTTCCAGAAAATTTAGGCTTGAGTCAGTTTATCTAACCCAAGTTTCTCAAAAATTGATTGAGCTCAAAGACGAATACGATTTAATATTAAATAATATGCGGGGCGAAGCTATTTTTCTGCCTGTTGCCAAGTTAATAAATAAACCTTTTGTCAGCGTGATGCATCTTAATTTATTTAAGGAATTGGCAGTTCTTTTTGGAGCTTTTGATACAAAGATAATTACGATTAGCAATATGCAAAGAATAGTATATCCAAGTCTCTCTTATCTTGCTACGGTTTACAACGGCGTTGACACTGAAAAATTTCCCTTTAACGACAAACCTAACGATTATCTTTTTATGGCTGGGTCAATTGGCAGGCACAAAAATCAAGGCGCAGCTATTAAGGTTGCAAAGAAACTGGGAGCCAAGCTTATATTGGTTGGGAAAATTAGAGATCAAGATTATTATCAAGAAATAAAAAAGGATATTGATGGAGAAAAAATTAAATGGCTCGGCGAAGTGAGTTTTGAAGAAAAGGTAAGATTATATCGAGAGGCAAAAGCTTTTTTATTTCCTATCCTTTGGCAGGAGCCGTTTGGGTTGGTAATGATAGAAGCAATGAGTTGCGGGACTCCTGTTGTAGCCTTCAATCGCGGTGCAGTATCTGAGGTATTACTTAACAATAAGACAGGTTTTGTTGTAGAAAATGATAGTCAGATGATTGAAGCGGTTAAAAACATAGATTCTATTGATCGGCTTACCTGTCGTAGGCATATTGAAGAGAGCTTTACAATCGAACGAATGGTCGACGGTTACGAAAAGGCACTTCTTAGCGTATAACTAGTGCTAGTTTTTTGCTATTATATTTATATATGAAAATTGCCCAGCTTGCCCCGCCCTGGATTTCTGTTCCACCTACCGGCTATGGAGGAACAGAGATGATCGTTCATTACCTGACGGAAGAATTGGTGCGAAGAGGGCATGATGTTACTCTTTTTGCCTCAGGCGATTCAAAAACAAAGGCTCGCCTTTCCTCTGTTTTTAAAAGTGCCATTGGGAATAGCGGGGAGTTAAAAAACCAGCCTCTTAATCCTCTTCTTCATTACATAGAATGTTTTGAGCAAGCTTCAAAGTTTGACATGATTCATAATCATGCGCAGTATTATGCGATGTTTTTGGCAGATCTTGTGAAAACTCCCGTAGTTCATACTATTCATGGTTCTTTTTCAAAAGAAGATGTTCCCCAAGCTGACAAAAGACAAACTCTTAAGAAATTTAAGGATCATAACTTCGTGTCAATCAGTAATTCGCAAAGAAGAGGTCTTAATATCCTCAATTATGTGGCTACGGTCTATAATGGCATTGATATTTCGGAGTTTCCGTTTTCTTCAAAAAAAGGAGAGTATCTTTGCTGGATGGGAAGAATTACACAAAAGAAAGGACCTGTTGATGCAGTCGAAACCGCAAAAATTCTGAAAATGAAGCTTAAGATTTCCGGAGCTGTTGATCCCATTGATAGGGAATATTGCGAGACAGTTCTCAAGCCTCTTATCTTTGATCAGAAAAACAACGGTCTTATTGAATTTAAGGAGGAGATAAAGAGAGAGGAAAAGGCTTTGTTGTATAGAGATGCCTTGTGTACTCTTTATCCAATTCGTTGGGAAGAACCTTTTGGGCTGGTTATGGCTGAGTCGATGAGCTGCGGAACGCCTGTTATCGCCTATAATTATGGATCAGTTCCTGAGATTATTAAAGACGGGGTGACGGGCTTTATCGTAGATCCAGATGATGAGCCTAGGTCCATGAAAGGAAGTTTTATTATAAAAAAACAGGGAATTGAGGGTTTGGTAGAAGCGGTAAAGAGAATAAAAGAGATAGATAGGGCAGCTTGCCGCAGGCATATTGAAGAAAATTTTACAATTGAACGAATGGTTGACGGATACGAAAAAGTGTATCATGAGATAATAAGCAACAAAACCGGATTTTAATATTTATGGCTGATTTTAAGTTTATTCAAAATCCAATTTCCAAAAAATGGATAGTTTCGGCACCTCGGCGGGCAAAAAGACCGGATGTGGCAATAAGCTCTCCCTCTGTTTGTCCTTTTTGTCTGGGCCAGGAATCAAACGAGAAAGAGCTTTACAGAGTAGGCGGAGAGGAAGGGGATAGTAACTGGCAGATAAGAGTTTTGCCAAATAAATTTCCTTTCGCGCCGATTCATGAGATTATCGTTCACTCACCTGACCATCATAAAAATTTTGATGAACTGCCGCTTGATCAAGTTGAGCTTATATTGAAAACATATAGAGAGCGTTTTAATGCCCACAAAGAAAAGGGTCAGGTCTACATTTTTCACAATAGGGGAGAAGGTGGTGGAGAAAGTCTGCCTCATCCGCATAGCCAGCTTACTGTTGTGCCGCATGAGGTAAAATTGGATATTCCATTATTGTCTCTTCAGGAAGAGAGCTTGAAGGATTCAAGCAGTAGGGTAGACACAGAACATTTTTTGATTTTTTGCCCTCAGACCTCACAATGGCCTGATGAAGTCTGGATAGCTTCTAAAAAAACAGGTGAAAAATTTAGTCAAATTTCCGATGAAGAAATATTAGATCTTGCCTTTGCTCTTTCTCGTTTGGTACAAATACTTGATCTTCGGCATGGTCATGAATTCCCCTTTAATTTTTATATTTATCCAGGAACGAACTGGTATTTACGTCTAATACCTCGAGCAAAATCACTTGGAGGTTTTGAAATAGGCACCGGAATTTTTGTCAATACGCAAGATCCTAATGAGACAATAGCTTTCATAAAAGAACATTTCCAAGCGCCAGATATTGAGAAGATCAAAAGAGAACATCAAGCGCAGTACAAAAGATCTGTTTAAGCAAATTGACTTTTTTATGGCTTTAGTGTTAATCTGTTATTGATACTTTAATATGGCTAAAATACTTATTGTTGAAGATGATAAAGCCCTTCAGGAAGTGTATGCTGACACTCTCGGGGCAGAGGCGGGCTACGAAATAGACACAGCGGATGACGGGGAGATAGCGCTTCAAAAGATGCAGCAAGGCGGATGGGACCTGGTGCTTCTTGATATTATTCTTCCCAAAATCAATGGGCTAGACATAATGGAACGGTTGAAAAGCCAGCCGCCTGTCCAAAACCCAAACAAGCGTGTAGTTTTCTTAACCAATCTTGACAAAAGCGAAGAGATTGAGAGGGGATTAAAACTTGCAAATGGGTATCTTATAAAGAGTCAAATTACCCCTGGGGATTTGGTACGGGAGGTAGGTCTTTATCTATCTTCTGCTTCTGCGAATCCACAGAATTCTCAGGTCCCGCAGGATCCTGCGAACCCACAACAGTCTTAATCTGTGTCGCTTGCTGCGAAAGACTATTATTGCCTAAAGGAAGAGTGAAAGAAAAAGTTGCGCCCTTGCCTTCTCCCTCTGACTCTACCCAAATTCTGCCTCCGTGTAGCTCAACAAGAGATTTGGAAAGATAAAGACCAAGTCCGGTTCCCTGTCCCTGGTCTTTTGTGAGATGGCCATCTCCGACCATGTTGAATTTTTTAAATAATT
>JAMCYD010000015.1 GCA_023473785.1 Patescibacteria group bacterium | reverse complement strand
TAATAATAATAAAGTAAGCAGCTACTCCCAAAAGTAAAGTGACAAGGGAAGTGATAGCATCTGCTCTATTTACAGCAAAGATGGCGGATAGGAAAACCGCAATCACAAAAAAAACTAAAGGAAGATCCAATGGCGTTCTTCGAATTATTACTTGCCGTTCTAGTGCTATTTTTACAGCGAAGAGCAAAAGAGAAATAGCTACAATCGCTCCTAAGATTGCTTGCTTGGGCAGTATAAAGGCGTCGGTAGTAAGAGTTAAGACAAAAATTGGGAAAATTAGCAAAAGGGCTCCTAATAGAAAAAGAGATAGGTTGTCTAGATAGAAGGAGATTTCATTCTTTGACTTTTCCATGTTATAAATACTCTACCAATATTAAATGCATGATGTCAAGGAGAAAAATTTTCATTCGTTAATTTACTATGATCCAATTAAACGGAACGTCTTTTTGAAGAGGAGTATTTATTCCAATGGTGAAAGAAACTTGCGGAATCTGCCTTATCAGATACAGAACAAGGTTTTCGGTATCTGTTTTGGGCGTTACATAAATCAGGGAGCGATCAGTTACTAAGTCGTTATCTATTGTAACTTCCTTACGCGTTGCACTTATTGTAGCAATGCCGGCTGAGCCTGTTGCAATAATTTCCGTTGGTGAGACCGCAAGAGCAGGTTGTATGAAAGACAGATTCAATTTATTAAATGTTCCGCTTCCCGATGCCATAAAATCACCCAGCATATTTATAGAAAAAACTGCAGAACTGCTGGAATTATGGATTGCAAAGGAAGAGTTCTTGTTCGTATTCGGTGTTCCCAATCTAAGAATAATGTCTTGATCGGGGATCGGCGCAATGATGTTTGCCGCAAGCACTCCTCGTACGGTAACGTCTTTTGCGAACTGCGCATTTCCCGAAACCTTTAAGTTTCCATCGGTATCTATATATATAAGCCCACTCATGATAGAGACTCCGCCCTGTTTTAGTGGCTGAAGTTCAAGATTTTCTCCCAGTACGTTTATAGAGTTATTTAGAATAGTTAAGCTTGCGCCGACTGAAAGTTGTGCTGCAATGGAAACATCAGAAAATGATGACGGTCCAAGCGACATTAGGCCTTGACTAAAATTTCCCTCTTTTGCATTAAGCCTGTCAACGTAAGCAAACTCTGCCGATAGAGTGGCAGCAGGAGGAACAAAGGGAGTTGACTCAATCTGGTCTGTTATAATCTTTCTTGCATGAAGAGTCCCGCTGATGGTTGCTTCATCCAGCTGCGCTCCTGCCGACTGAATATTTGAGGCTGACAGCCTGCCGCTAAAGCTGGCATCTCCATTACTATTAATAGTAGCAACCGCGCTTTCCGATGAATTTTGAATAACAAACGATGAGTCTTTTGACGCAGAACCCGATGCAAGTCTTACTATTATATCTTTGTCTTGTCCCAGAGGGCTTATAATGTTTGTATGGATCTCATTTATCTGGGCGATTGGCGAAATTATATCTGTTCGACCCTGACTGCTTAATATTTCCGAAATAGTGTTTTTGACGTAGTCTCTAAGGCTTTGGCCTTGGATAGACACTGAGTCCGTGGAGACTGCTAATGCTTTAGTGGTTATTTCTTCTGCGTTGATAATTCCTGCTTTAAGATTTGCTATGATTGCCCCTGCTAGGACTTTGACCCTTGGCATAATCTGCCCAAACGCATCAATTACTTGGTAGGCAACTTCGTTTGTTAAACTGTCAACTTTTTTAAATGTAAAATCACTTAAGCTATTAACCGTTGATACAATAGGCGGATTTGGGTCGTTATAGCCAATGCTGAGAAGAACAAGTATTTCTCCCTTGCAGGTCGATGAGCTTTCAATAAGACCGAACTTATCCGATTGAGGAGTTTGTGCTTGGCAATTCGTAGAGTCAAATGATTCAAGGGCTTTGCCAATTACGGTTCCTGGTTTTGTTGCTTTCATGGTAAAGCCGGGGAGAGAGGAAGTGGTTAATAAGTCTCCTGCTTTTATCGGACCGTTTAAATCCGAAGTTTTAGTCAGAACTACTCCCGAAAGACCAACTGCAACTGATTTATTACCTAAATCTTCTCCTCCTAAAAAGCTTGGGTGTGAAGAGGCAACACCTGCAATATTTCCATTTTCCCCACATGGATAAACTAGGCCTTTATCATCGATACACAAAACACTTCCATAATTTATACTTTGCTTTTCGTCTTTTTTAAGATACTCGGCAAAGTCAGCAATTCCGTTTGTTTGATATTGAACGCCTTTTCCATTTCCTCTAACAGATCCAACTATTCCTATTCCTGAGGTTTCAAATGATATAAAGTGGTTTGCGTTGTCAACAGCAGTAGTAGAAGTATTGCCAAGCTTAATAGTCAGGCCGTCTGCGTCTGTTCCGGTATTAGTATTGAATATCTGGGCCGCTACGGTTGCAGTCTGCGAGTCTTGAATGTCAAGTCTAAAGTTTGGATTAGTTGTTCCAATTCCCACATTGCCTCCTGTCTGGCTCCACCAGTTTGTTATATTGGGGAGTCCTGTCCAGGATAGATTTCCTGACCCATCTGTTTTAAGCAAATAGCCATTGGATTGTCCTCCTGTGGGCCAAGCGTAGGTAATCCCTCCCAAAGTAGTTGTTGCCGATGGACTGGCAAGCGTTAGACTTCCCGAGATTTTTAAAGCCCCGTTTGCAGAAATAGTGTTTAAAGAAGAAAAAAACTGTATGTTCCCTGAGGAACCAGGTTGAAGAGTTAGAATTCCGGCGCCGGCAGCACCAATCGAAAAACCGGAGTTATTTAAGGATGAAGTAATCGAAGGACTTATGCCTGATAAGGCTATGTCTCCGTCAATTGTCGTATTGCCAAAGCTATCAACCGTAAATCTGGCAATTCCGCTTGAGGATGCGCTAATAATAGGACCTATATCGTTTTGATTGATGGTAAGGGCCGATTGTCCGCTTGAGGTGGCAAGAATTCCTACTAGATCATCGATTTCCACGCCCCCGATAGCAGTTGGTATGTTGTTATTGTTTGTGCTATTTTGTAATGGTTTCTGTAAGTCTATTTTTCCGAAACCGTCCGGAGATAATTCTATATTGCTATTTGTGCCCGGAACGGTTGAGAGGGTTAAAATATTTCCCGAAAGTATAAATTGGCCGTTTATAGACTGGAAAGTATGAGATATCTCTCCGCCAATTGATAGATTTCCCGAAGAGTCCAGGGCCAGCACTACGTTTCTCTCAGGCAGTCCGTTACCTGCGTTGGTTATGGGCTGTAGTCCTTGTAGGGTTTGGGCATCATTTGCGTATAGAACATTTGGAAGTTTCTGGCGAGGAACAAGCTCCGGTGTTCCTCCCACACTTATTCCAAGCCAAAGAATTGAGTTTTCCAAGAATATATTGGACGGTATAATATTGTTTTTTCCAAGCTCAATCGAGAAGTCGCCATTCTGATCAGGCTTGACAGTGTTTGTCTCTCCCCAAAGAAGACTGGATCCTGAAGATTTAGGATCATTATAGATTGAAAAACGAAGAGAAGTACGACTTGTTATTGGGTTTCCCAATGAATCCGTAAGTCTTTCTCTGAAAGATAAGATTCGACTGCCGTATGGAGATACCGCCAGGGCTGGTTTTCCTGTTTTTGGCATTTGAAAAAATGATTGATATATGGAAAACCCAATGATAGAAGCAAATACAATAAGAATTGCAAAATTTAGATAATGAGCAATTGCATAGGAATGATATTTTCTGTACCATTTTGGTCTATTATGACGCAGATGATGAATTATCTTTTTATGTAACGGCAGATACCTCGTTGAGGTTGAAAGGGGAGCATAAAAAGACTTACTAATGCTTGGTACCGAGGAACCAAGTATAAAACTTGAAATCGAACCTTGTCTTTTGGAAGGAAAACCAGAAGCTTTAGCTTCAAATATAGGTTTTTTCCTAAGCTTCCAAATTAAATATTGAATATTTTTAATACCTCCGGCGCTGGGATTAACAATAGCTAAATCAACAAGGTAGCTGGATAAAGCCATAATTTTCCCAAGCAGTCTTATCACAGCGATGCGCCGCTTGGGGGCTATAGTTATCTCTTCCGGTTTTTCAAGAGATGGCGATATTTTCGGCGTGCCTGATCTCAAGCTTTCATGATCTGGAAATTCCGAAATCGGCATTTTGATTAATCCCTCTTTTTGTGCCCAAGTAAGGTATTTCCTAAGAGAAGAAAGTTTGCGGTTTATGGTTTTGGGAGAAAAATTTTGCTCTAACAATCTATTTTTGTATTCTCCTATTAGGAGATCATCTGTCTTATTAAAAACATTCTTTTCTTTTACATCCCAAGCTTCCTGAACGCCGGTAACAGCCTCGGCCCATTTAAAGAATTGCTTAACGTCATTTAAATAGTTCTTAATTGTCAAAGATGAAGCATTGTCTACGTAAAGGAAATTTCTAAAACTTTTAAGAGGCAAAGGTTCACCCTCTTCTAGCTTCTGAGTATCTAATTTTTCAAGGGGACTGATAGAAATTACATCCTGAATCTTTAGAAATTGAAAAAACTTACGAAGTGATGATAGCTTGCGTTCTAAAGAGGCGGGAGATATTCTCGTTGAGCTTTCTTTCCTGAAGAGTTCTATTGTTTGATTCGTTACAGACTTTGGTGAAAAAGACTCATTTAGATCTTTTTCAAACCAGCTGATAAATTGATTTACATCAGATAGGTAATTTTTAACCGTTATTCTTGAGGGTGGTTTCCTCTGTGAGAGTAAGTAATCTTTAAACTGGGTCAAAATTTCCATAATTTATTATTCTAAGTCAATCTTGTGAAAATACGATGTC
>JAMCYD010000027.1 GCA_023473785.1 Patescibacteria group bacterium | reverse complement strand
TTATGCGCTGTTTTGATATTTCCTCCAAAAAGGAAACAAGCTGCTCAATATCTTTTCCGTATGCTACAATTGTAGAGCTTGAGTGCTTGTTGGTTTTTAGGAAGTTTTTAAATTGTTGGTGGGCATCTCTAAGCTTAACGGTTTTCATACTTGATCAAATCTAATATTTAGATAGCCTATAATATCAACAATTTCAACAGCAGTCAAGATGGAGTTTATTCAGAATTAAAGGGCAATATGAAAAAGATAAGTTTCATAATAATTATAATTATATCTATTTTTATAATTAACAGCCTTGCCCGTTCTATTTATGACTTATGGAAAAAGCAGGATTTAATCGTGCGAGCAAAACAAGATCTTGATAAGGAAAAAGAAGAAAATCAGAAGCTTAAATCTCAGCTTTCTGTCGTAGGGAATGAGCAGTTTATAGAAGAAGAGGCAAGAAATAAATTATTTCTGGCAAAGCCCGGAGAGCAGGAAGTTATAATTCCTCAAGAATTACTTGACGCAAATAAATCAGCTAAACAAAATAAAGATAATGCTCCGAATTGGAAAAAATGGTGGAGTCTGTTCTTCTAGATAGTACCAGGGGTGGGGATCGAACCCACAACCGCAGCGTTATGAATGCTGTGCTCCGCCATTGAGCTACCCTGGCCTGCTTCGCCGCAAGGCGAGCGCTAGCCTATTTTACCAGGTGGACAGATTGAGGTCAAATTGCTATAATATAGCTTACGCGCGGGGTAGTGTACAGTGCACGTGAGGCTCATAATCTCACAGGCTAGGCGCAACTCCTAGCCCCGCAACACTGGTTTTTAGCTTCGATTGCTTCTTAATTGTTGGCTTTGGTAAAATCTGCTATATTTAAACTAAGCTGCATTTATGCCTAAAAGCAAGCATCATTCTAATTCAAAGCAAAAATTGCATCACAAACTTTTAATGGCAATGGGAATTGGCGTTTCCGTGGTCTCTTTTTGGAGAGGAACATGGGGATTAATGGACTTATACCTTTTTCCAAACAATCTAACGATTTCCTACCTCGCTTCGCTTATAGTAGGAGTCATTATCCTTTACGTAACCCACTATATAATTCAGGAGTTGATGTAAATTTTGCTATAATCTCCTCATGCAAAAACCCAGAGCAGCACAAGGCAATCAGCAGGCGATTGGAGTTTTGGATTCCGGCGTAGGCGGTCTTTCAATCTGGAGAGAAATTATTAAAAAAAATCCCAATGAATCTACGATTTATATAGCGGATTCTTTAAATTGTCCATACGGAGAGAAAACTTCAGAAGAAATTTATAATCTTTCAAAAAATCTGATTAAATTCCTTCTCAAAAAGAAAGCAAAACTGATTGTTCTTGCCTGCAATACAATAACTGTTTCGTGTCTTGATGGGTTGCGTCGGGATTTTCCGGACATTCCTATTGTCGGGACTGTTCCGGTTGTAAAGACAGCTTCGGAGAAAACCATGATAGGAAGAATAGGAGTCTTATCTACAAGAAAAACTGCGGGAAGCAAATATCAGAAAAACTTAATAAATAAATTCGCAAAAAATCTAAAAGTGATCAATTTAGGAACTGATAATCTGGTTCGAATCGTCGAAAATGGAAAAAATGATAATTTGAAAATAAGTAAAATCTTAAAACAGGAACTAAAGCCATTTTCAGATTTTAAGGCAGACATACTGGCTCTTGGGTGCTCGCATTTCCCATTCTTAAAAAGAGAAATGAAAAAAGTTTTAGGCAGTAAGGTTAAGATTTTGGATTCGGGAGGCGCTGTTGCAAGACAAGTTGAAAGGGTCCTTGAGAACAATAAATCCAATGCTGTCTATAGAAAACCCAGCTATTTTTTTTACACAACAGGAAATGCTGGGCAATTTAGCAGAGTCGCGAATGAGTTATTAGGACAGAAATATACCAAAATGGTAAAATCAACAGAGAGGATTTCTTTATGATTCCTAAGTTCAGGGATAAAAAAGTTGCGATTATAGGGAGTGGCACAGAGGGTTTATCAAGCGAAAAGTTTTTTACAGAGAACGGAGCCAAGGTGACTGTTCTTGATCAAAAACAAGGGAAGAATTATCTTGATAATCTTGATAGATTTAACTTGGTTGTAAGAAGTCCGGGTGTTAAATTAGAACTTCTGGAAAAATACACATCAGGAGACAAAATAACTTCTCAAGTAAAACTTTTTTTTGATCTTTGTCCATGTCCCATTATCGGGATTACAGGAACAAAGGGGAAGGGGACTACGTCTTCGCTGATTTACGAGATGCTGAAAAAACAAGGAGTTGATGCATATCTTGGAGGCAATATAGGATTGCCGCCTTTAGATTTTTTGGATAAATTAAATGCGCAATCTGTTGTAGTCCTAGAGTTGTCCAGTTTTCAACTTTTAGATCTTCATAAAAGTCCTCATATTGCCGTAATGTTGATGACGACCAGCGAGCACCTTGATTACCACAAAGATACTAATGAATATGTCAAGGCAAAAAGAAATATTCTTGCCTTCCAGACTAAGAGTGACTTTGCGATTATAAATAAAGATTACCCTGCAAGCAATGAGTCTGATATTCATACAGAAGGAAAAGTGTTTAAGACAGGTAGAGAAATCACGCTTTGGGAAGGGTGTTTTGTAAGCGACGGGGTAATAGAATTAAATGTTGAAAATGAAAAATTAAAAATAATTGATACTAAAGATATTCTTCTTCCCGGACAGCATAACTTCGAGAATGTTTGTGCAGCGGTTATGGCGGCTTGGCTATCCGGGGTTTCAAAAGAGAATATTACTTTGGTTTTAAAAACATTTAAAGGGCTTGAGCATAGACTTGAGCTTGTTTCGGAAGTAAATGGGGTAAGATTTTATGATGATTCTTTTTCTACGATTCCAGAGACGACTATTGCGGCAATTAAGGCGTTTTCGGATCATGAAATTCTAATACTTGGCGGGTCAAGCAAGAATAGTAATTTTGAAGAACTTGGCCGTGTCATCTCGGAAGCGCAAAATATAAAAACGATTATTGGAATAGGGGTGGAATGGCAGCGGATAAAAAAAGAATTAAGATTTAAGAATAAAGATTTAAGAATTATCGAAGGTTGTAAGAATATGAAAGAGATAGTTCAGGAAGCTATATTGATATCAGAGCCTGGAGATGTGGTGCTTCTTTCTCCAGCCTGCGCAAGCTTTGATATGTTCAAAAATTACAAAGACCGCGGAGAACAGTTTAAGAAAGAAGTAAGGGATCTACATATTGCCTCTTGACAGTAGATCAGTGCGCTAGTATACTAGTACAATGAAGTCAATTAAAGAACTTAATGAATTAATAGAAACTCTTTTAAGAATAAAAACTAAAGATGAGATGCTCGATTTCCTAGAGGGTATTCTAACGCCAAAAGAATTAATGGAAGTTCCTAAGCGTTTGGCGATTGTAAAAATGCTTAAAAAAGGGATATCTCAGCGTGATATCTCTGATAAATTAAGTGTTGGAGTTGCGACGGTAACTCGTGGCTCGCGTGAAATCCAGAAGGGTAGATTCCAAAATGTATAAAAAGAGGAATCAGATCCTGAAACAAGTTCAGGCTGACAAGAAAATTGGTTCATGGGGAAAACCTCTTATGTAGGAGGTTTATTTTCGTGTCAGTGTAGAAACCTCCGAAAGGAGGTTTTTTTGTTGAAGAAGAATTATGAAAGAGAAGATAGATTATAAATTATTGAAATGTGGAGGGCGGGTAAAGTCAGCCGGTCTTCCAGTGAATTTTGTGTTCGAGCAGGGAGAAAGGTTTAGGACCGATCCTGGACCTGAAAGTGCGGCTCAAGCAACTAGAACATTCTCTGTGCTAAGAGATAACCCTCCATCGGAAATTAGAAATAGATTTTTTCCCTTAGACAGAGGAGGAGTAAAAGCTCAAACAAAAGGATCACCAGCGCTTTATAGACCTGTTCTAAAAAATGATCAAGGTGCAGGGAAATTCTTACCCTTTACTCTTGGGGAGAGTGCCCTGGGTTCTGGATTTCCTTCAAGGGTAGCCATGGAGGAGGGATATGTAATTCAAGAAGCATACTTCCAAGACCAACTGAGAGACAAGAGGCCTCAGCCAGAGGTAGAAAAAGAGCTAGATGCCGTTAGGGACTACTTTAGAAGTGGATCAATGGATGAAGGAAGATTAGCGTTTGAAAGATTAGAGATAGAATGCGATAAAGCTGGAGTTATCCTTAGGCGAAAAGCTCAAGTTGGTAGAAATGGTCTTATGTTTATTCATCCTGCGGTGGCTGAAAAACAAATTGTTTTACCAAATGAATTAGCAACAGGGATTGAAAAAAGAGTTAACGATTCACTTGTTCAGGTAATCAGAATAGCAGACTTTAGAAAAAAAGAATTTGCTCGAGATAACAATCTTCCATGCCGTCCGCTAGGAACAGAAAGTATGCCTATGTATTTTCAAGCAGATGTTCACTTGTTGCCAAATGGTGATTTTACTATTGCAGAATTGCAGTTTCCGGATGTAGGACTATTTTTGAATGGGTTACCAACGGACGGAAGCCATGCATTGAAGCAAATACAAGAAATAGTAGGACCAATGAGAAAGAAAGTCATTGATGGCTTTGAGGATGTAATTAAAGACGCTACTGGTCCAAGAGGACAGATTCCGCTTTATCTAGTAACACGTTCAGAGGTTATTGATAATAAAGAAGATGTATTGGAGATCAGAGAGCTTGCGGAAGTTCAAGAAGAATTAAATAATAGGGGTTATGAAGTTCAAATTATTTCTGCTGCATCAGCATCAAATATAAATTGCGATAGTTTGATGTTTTTATTTAATCTCGATCCAACATCTATGGAATTTTCTCAGCTGGCAAGAACTTACTTAATGGATGCAAAGAGAAGATTGAATATGATCCCAGACCCCTTTTTAAGAGTTGCAGAACGGGAATTTACCGATTACGATCATGTTGCAATGTCAATAAAGCAATCTTTAAATCTACAATCAATAGTAGGAGAAAGTGAATCAATTAACGGTAAAAAGGACAAGCTATATGTGCAGATGCTAGCCTTGGATTATTTCTTAAGGCAAATGGGAATAAGTGAAGATGTTTTACATTTTTGTCATCCGGCATTGCCAACGCCAATTCCAGCCTACAGGTACGATGTAAGAAGCTTTCAATTGGCAGCAAATATCATTAGAGAAGGAAACTTGCAAGACGTTAATGTCAGGTCGATTCCAATTTCTCCAGATAGAGCTGTTTTGCTAGATAGAGATGGAGGATCACTTTATGCTACATTTAGATTCATGTTTGTAAGAAAGTAGGAAGTATGTTGCTTGAGCAGGTTGATAAAAATAATATTCTGAAGATAGTTAGAAAAAATGTAAATAAGGCAAAAAAAGAAATTCTTGTGACTATGCTTATAGCAGAGGAGCTGGACAATCCCTTGCCTCTTTCGTATTTCACTTTGTTAAAAAAGAAAGTTAATGAGGGAGTTTTTCTTAGAAGGCTTGGTTTTGGAAGAAAAGAAGATTATAATAAAATCAAAGAAAAGAATAAGCTTGAAAGCAATAATTGCGAATTTAGATATATTGTTAAGGAATTTGAATATCAAAGATTAATAATTATAGATAGAAAAAAGCTTTTTTTTGGCATAGATGGTTTATATTTTGCGAGCACATGTGAACCATTTGTGGAGGTTTTCCTAAAATATTTTAATTATAATTTTAAGAAAGGCAAGATATGAAAAAGAGGGTTTATTCCGGTATTCGCGCCACAGGACGTTTGCATCTAGGAAATTATCTTGGGGCGGTTAAGGGGATGCTGGCGCTTCAGGATGAATACGAGTGTATATTTTCCGTGGTTGATCTTCATACCATTACTGTTCCTTACGATCCCTCTACATTGCAGAATTCAATTCGGGAGATAATAATAGACTATTTGGCAGTAGGTCTTGACCCAAAGAAATGCCATTTGGAGATTCAATCCAAAGTTCCTCAGCATACAGAACTTGCTTATTTCCTGTCAACCATTTATCCGGTTTCCCGGCTTGAGGACTTGCCAACATACAAAGATAAAAAAGCTCAATATCCAAAATATGTAAATATGGGACTTTTATACTATCCGGTTCTTATGGCAGCAGATGTTTTGTTGTATAAGGGAGAACTTGTACCTGTTGGGATAGATCAGGAACCTCATCTTGAGGTAATGCGGGAGATTGCCAGGAAGTTTAATTCCATGTTTGGACCAGTTTTTCCCCAGCCCCAGCGTTTTAAAACTGAAGGGGAGTATATTCCGTCACTTTTGGGCAGCGGAAAAATGAGCAAAAGCGTTGAGGGGAGTTATATAAATCTTACAGATAACTCAGAAGAGATTCGTAAAAAAATACGTTCTGTTCCAACGGCGACAACCTCAGGCGGGGAGATGACAGAAGGGACAAAGGTATTATTTAAACTGCTTGAGTTTTTTGCCAAAGACAAAACTGCACAGTTTATGAAGGAATATGATGATGGGACTCTTCAGTTTGTTAAGTTAAAAGATTATCTTGCGGATGCGATTTTTGCCCACTTAAAGCCAATTCAGGGGAAAAGACAGGAATTTTTGGAAAATCCTAAGCTTGTTGATGAGATTATTAAAGATGGAATCAGCAAGTGTACTGTAATGGCGGAAGAAACCATGAGGCAAGTAAGGCAAAAAATGGGTTTTGTTGGCAAATAGCTTCAATTATGATATACTTTAATCTATGGCAAGTAAGAAAAATAACCCATCTGGCAGTTCCCTTCACCGAAGCGAAGCGGGCAAAGGCGGAAAAAAACAAAAAACTGTTAAGCTAAAAATTAATCTCTCCTGGAAAAATGCCCTTCTCTACGGATTTATCTTGCTGTTTGCCATATTTCTTTTTATCGGCGCTACCGCACCTTTGGAGCAGCCCAAATCCGTCCCTCTGTCCCAGGTTATAAACGATGTAAAAAATGGCAAAGTCTCAGAAATTGCTATTGTTGACAACAAGCTGACTGTGAAAGAGAATGGCCAGACTTTGCAAAGCTTTAAAGAACCTTCCGCAAACGTATACCAATTGTTCAAAGACGCAGGTGTTTCTTTGGACAAAACCAAAGTTAACATTAAAGACGAAACCGGACTTAATAATTGGCTAAATATTGCCACTTCAATTCTTCCGATAATCTTAATGGTTGCATTTTTCTATTTCATTTTTCGACAAGCCCGGGGAGCTCAGGAAAATATTTTTTCTTTTGGAAAATCCTCAGCCAGACTATTCTCAAAAGATACTCCAAGAATAAGTTTTGCAAATGTTGCCGGAGTTGATGAGGCAAAGCAAGAGTTACGGGAGATTGTCGATTTTCTTAAAAATCCAGGAAAATATAAAGCTATGGGGGCGCGGACACCAAAGGGAGTTTTGATGGTTGGACCCTCCGGTACGGGAAAAACACTTCTTGCTCGTGCAACAGCGGGTGAAGCAGGCGTTCCATTTTTTTCAATGGCAGGATCTGAATTTATGGAGATGCTGGTAGGTGTTGGAGCATCACGCGTTCGAGACCTCTTCAATACCGCAAAAAAGAGCCAGCCCGCAATTATTTTCATCGATGAAGTGGATGCAATCGGGAGACAAAGAGGAGTTGGGATAATGGGAGGACATGATGAGAGAGAACAGACTCTTAATCAGATTTTGGTTGAGATGGATGGATTTGCTCCAACTGAACAATTAGTAGTTATCGCCGCGACCAACAGACCTGATGTTTTGGATCCGGCTTTGATAAGGCCCGGAAGATTTGACCGAAGAGTTATGTTGGATATGCCCGATGTGGTTGGAAGAAAGGCAATTTTGGCAATTCATGCCAAAGGCAAACCGTTTGTAGAGGACGTTAACTGGGAAAAAGTTGCAAAAAGAACAGTTGGGTTTTCGGGTGCGGATTTGGAAAACATGTTAAATGAGGCGGCAATTTTGGCAGCCCGACTTTCGAAGAAGGCAATCGATATGCAGGATTTGGAAGAAGCTGCAACCAAAGTAAAGTTAGGACCTGAGAAAAAAAGACTTCAGACAGAAGAAGACAGAAAAATGACAGCTTACCACGAAGCAGGACACGCCTTGGTTTCCTGGGAAATGCCGCATATGGATCCGGTTCACAGAATTTCAATTGTCAGCCGGGGACTTTCACTTGGACACACTATGATGGAGCCGACAGAGCATATACATGAGACGAAAACAAGACTTATAGAGCAAATTAGCGTAATGCTGGGCGGCCGGGCCGCAGAAAATCTCGTTTTTAAGGAAATGACTACCGGAGCATCGGATGATATTGCCAAAGCAACAGAGGTAGCAAGAACAATGGTGGTTGAATTTGGCATGAGCGAGCTCGGACCTATAAATTTGGATGGAGAAAGAAAAAGGTATTTTGAGCAGTCAACGGTATCTGAGGAGATGGCAGGAAAGATTGATGAACAGGTCAAAAAGATTACGGATACTGCCTATAAGAGAGCAATCGATATTCTAGCAAAACTTCGAAAAAAGCTGGATCTTTTGGCCTCTGAACTTCTTAAAAAAGAAACAATTGAGAGTGAGGAATTTGGGAGACTCATCGGTCCTAAAAAGACATTTGCCAAACAAGATCTTGCTCTTGTCAAAGCCTTAGCCTGATAAATTTGGCTTGACAACCTCTTTTTTCTCTGAAATACTGTATCTAATGCAAAAAGCCCCAAGTCCCGTACGGTTGGCAAAACCAAAATCCTCCGGAGAAAAAAATTTCTCAATCTCAGAAGCGATAAAGTTCGGTTTTAATTTTCTCAAGGCAAATCTAGTTGTTTTTCTTAAACTTGCGTTAGCGCTTATTGTTATAAATATTGCGATGGGCATAATGTCAAGTATTTTTTCCAGAAGTCTCTTAGGTGGATTGTGGGGTATTTTATCAATAATTATATCGATTATGGTTCAAATTGGATTCACTAAAATTATTATTGACCTTCATGACGGAAAACCCTTAAATTATTCGCATTTTTACTCGCTGTATCGCTTAACACTTAGATTTATAGGCGCTTCAATTCTCTACGGTCTGATCGTTATGGTGGGATTTATCCTGCTAATAATTCCGGGAATCATCTGGGCGATTAAATTTCAATTCTATAGTTTTCTTATCGTAGATAAGGGAGTTGGTGTTATGGATTCGCTTAAACAAAGCTCGGCAATGACCGAAGGGGTAAAAGTGGACTTGTTTCTTTTTGGACTTCTGCTGGTTGTCATAAATATCATCGGCGCAGTTGCTTTGGGAATAGGACTTTTCGTAACTATTCCAACCACCATAATGGCAACCGTTTTTGTCTATCGCAAGCTCCTCTCCCAAACCCCCGGAATTTAAGTCTGATATAATCAAATAATGCCAATTGTCTTTGCTTTTATATCCTTTTTTGGATGGGGAATTGGCTCATTCGCTGAAACCGTTGTAGCAAGAAGATTGCAGCCATATTCTTTTGCTCTCTGGGGTTTTATCCTAAGTTCTCTAGCTTTAAGTTTTTATGCGCCGTTTGTAATAAAGAATCTTAATGGCTTAACATTTGATCTTTTAATTTTCATCGCCATTACGGGAATATTAGGTTTATTCCTTGGTACAATCGTTTTTTATGAAGCTTTAAGGATAGGGAATAGAGCTCTCGTTGGAACAATAGCGCAATCATTTCCTGCTGTTACAGTTTTAGTTTCTACTCTTTTTCTTGGCGAGCGAGTCTCAGTTCAACAAGCAATTGCTATAGTTGTCATTTTTACTGGATTGATGCTTTCAAGTCTAAGTCTACGAGCGATTAGAACAAAAAATATTTTTTCAGATAAAGGTGTTTTGTTAGCATTTGTACCAATGATATGTTGGGGCGTTTGGTTTGCTCTTTTGAAAATTCCCATAGGGAGAATTGGCTGGTTCTGGCCAAATTACTTGACTTTGTTACTTTTTCCATTGTTGTTTTTGTACACAAAGATAAGAAAAATTCCAATACAAAAACCTACTATAAATCGCGCATTTATTCCCTTAATTGCTTTTATTGTATTTATTAGAATTGCAGAACTTAGCTACAATTTTGCAATAAGTAAAGGATTAGTTACAATAGTTGCGCCAATAGCAGGGGCTAACCCAATTTTATTTATAATCCTTGCATTTATTTTTTTCAAAGATAAGATTACCAAGCAGCAAATAGCAGGAATTATTGTTACACTTTTTGGTATTGTTCTCCTTTCGCTTCTGAGCACATAATGATAAAATACCCTCATGGACTCCGATAAAGAGAAGTTTGTACTTATTGACGGCAATGCTATCGTCCACCGCGCCTATCATGTGATGCCCCGACTAACACGCTCGGATGGTACTCCAACCGGCGCTGTTCAGGGTTTTTTTTCCATGATCCTTAAAATAATTCAGGAACTTAAACCGGAGCATATTGCGATTGCCTTTGATAGTCCATCTCCAAATTTTCGAAAAGAGCTTTTTAAAAAATATCAATCCCAGCGTCCTGCCATGGAGAGCGATCTTTCGCCTCAGTTTGGGATAATTCAAGGGATTTTGGAAAAGGCAAAAATATCAATTTATGCCGTTGACGGACTTGAGGCAGATGACATCATAGGGACAATTGCGGAGAAAGCCAAGGAAACCGGACATCTGGTTTATATTCTGACCGGAGACCGCGACATGCTTCAGCTTGTAAATCACAAAACAAAAGTCTTAGCACCCGTTAAGGGAATAACCGAGATGGTACTTTTCGATGAGGAAAAAGTCAGAGAAAAATATGGGATAGATCCCTCAAGATTCGTAGAACTTAAGGCTTTGATGGGGGATAGCTCTGACAATTATCCCGGCGTTTCGGGAATCGGGCCTAAAACCGCCTCAAATTTAATCAGCGAATACGGATCTATAGAGAATATTTACAAAAATATCTCAAAAATAAAGAAAAAAAATCCAAAACTTGCTGAAAAACTTGAGGAAGGAAGAGAAAACGCGAAACTTGCTCATCAGCTTGCAACAATTCTGACAGACGCTCCATTTAAATATGATTTTTCCGACTGCGATATGAAAAACTTGGATGTTTCGGAATTCAAAAAAGCCCTTGAAGCTTATGATTTCAAGACTCTTCCCAAAAGACTTAATGATATCTTTGGGGAAAATGGAAAAATAGAAAAGATTTCAAAGATACAGATGAAACTAATAGAATGAAAGTTGCATTAGTTCACGATTATATTAAAGAATACGGTGGGGCAGAGAGAGTGCTTGAGTCGCTGCATGAAATTTGGCCTGATGCTCCTATATTTACTTCAGTTTATTTGCCGGAATTCTTAGGGCCGCATAGGCAAAGATTTAAAGATTGGAATATTAAAACCTCCATTTTCCAATTCTTGCCTTTTAAAGCAAAGCTTATAAGTCCGATGCGAATTTTTGCCCCTTTTATATTTAAGGGTTTTAATTTCTCCGATTTTGACGTGGTTATTGTTTCTGCAACCGGTGCTTACGCTCCAAATCTTATCAACAAAAAATCTGCTTTGCATATTTGTTATTGTCATACGCCACCCCGATACCTTTATGGTTATGCGACTGCCCGGGAGTGGAAGAAGAATATTATTTTCCGAGTTTTTGGGGAGCTGGTGAACCATTTCTTAAGACTTGTTGACTTCAAGAGCTCTCAAAATGTTGATTTTTTTATAGCCAACTCAAAAAATGTAGCAGAAAGAATTAAGAAATTTTACAAAAGAAACGCAACGGTAATCTATCCGCCTGTAGGAATAGTAGGCGCTGAGGTTGCCCCGCCAGGGCGGGGCTCCCCGCGCTCTTACTTTCTTGCAGGGGGAAGGCTTGCCAGGCCCAAGCATATAGGTTTAATAATTGAGACTTTTGTCAAGCTTAAGCTCCCTTTAAAAATTTTTGGCAGAGGATTTGCGGGTTATGAATTAGAGTTAAAATCCAAAGCAAATTCCAAGATAGAGTTTCTGGGGGAAGTAAGCGATTCGGAAAAGCTGGAACTTATGAGAAATGCTAAAGCTTTTATTTTTGCCTCCATTGATGAAGATTTTGGGATAACACCGGTTGAAGCGATGAGCGTTGGAGTTCCTGTCATTGCATATAAATCCGGTGGTGTAGTAGAATCAGTCCTAGACGGTAAAACAGGGATCTTTTTTGATAACCTAACAGCTGAGAGTCTTTTAAAAGCAATTGAGCGATTTAGTAATATAGCAATTAAGCCTGAAGACTGCATAAATCAAGCCCGAAAATTCTCAAAAGAAAGATTCAAGAAAGAAATAAAAAGTTTCGTTAATAAGTATGGAAAGTAAAATCGACAACTTAGGACTAAAAGTAGTTTTGGGAGTAGGGCTAGCAACGTTTTTCTTTGGTTTTGGGGCTGCTGCGGTTTTGAATCTTTATCTTTTGGTAATCCATTCCAAACTTGTTTTGCAATTTAGAAGTTCTCTTAATTATGTATCTTCTATACTCGGAGATGGCATTATTTTGCCAATTATTAATATGTTCGTTGCTTCATTTCTGTTTAGGAATCGGCAAATAATAAATAAGCTGAACATAGCACTGGCTTTAATTTTCGGCCTTACAATTACTCTTTATTTTAATATTGTCCAGGCAGCTGAGGGATTGGTAAATTGGTCTATGCCAACTCCCTGGCATTGGAATTTTTTAGGAATCTGGCATGCTCTGTATATGTTTTCCGTAGCAAGTCTTCTTTCTCTTTTTTACATCGTTCTTATCCTATATGCCAGAAAATACAGGAAGCTTCCTTGGCAATCTGCTGTGGCTATAACAATCGGACTTTTGGTATTTTTTACTCTGCTTCGTCTCGATTACACAAGCGTTAGTCTTGGCTCACTTCTGCCTTTTGCTGTATTTGCCGCAAAAACAAATTAAACTATGCCGAAAATTCTTAAAAATTATCAATTCTTGCGCCTTTGGGGAAATCAGGTACTTCTTCAGGTGGCCTTCAATATGAGTAACTTTACCGCCCTTCTTATTTTGGCAGATCGTACCCACTCTCCATTCATCCAAGCGCTATTCTATACAGCCTTAACTCTTCCTGCTTTTGTCTTTGGCTTAATTGCAGGACCCGTAGTTGATATGACTGAGCGAAAAAGGCTTATGCTTATTACTGATTTGCTTTTGGCTGTCCTATTTTTTAGTTATATCTTTGCAGACGGGAAAGTTCTTTTTCTTCTTATTATTGCCGCTCTTACTTCTGCGGTCGCCCGATTTTTCATACCGGCAGAGGCTGCAACGATCCCGCTTGTAGTTGATAAAAAAAATCTACATCATGCTAATAGTTTTTTTCTATTTACCCTGATGGGATCTGTTCTTCTGGGTTACGCAATTGCAGGTCCTATAATACAGCTTTTCGGAGGACTTAGAAGCGGCGGGGAAATGGCACCTTTTATCCTAAGCAGCATCTTCCTTGCTATTGGCTTTGTTCTGCGTCTCAGCCTTAAAAAAATTGAAATTACCAAGCCTTACGTGCTGGAAGATTCAATTGTTGGAAAGACATTCATCTTGCTTTGGCAGACTGTTAAGGAGGTAAGAGTAAACAGAAGAGTTTCTTTGCCGATCTTACTTTTGGTATTTATAGAGCTTGTCGTTGGAGTGCTAAGCGTTGTCTTTCTGGAATATGTAAGGCGGTATCTAGAGCTTCCTCTTACCTCAATAACTTATGTTTTAATGGGTCCTCTTGTACTAGGTCTTATCCTCGGAGTAGTTTTCTTAGGAAAGATCGATAGGATATATGGCTATCGTAAATCAATCCTTGCATCCCTTGTCTGCATAGGGTTTGTTCTGTTTACCTTAGGAGTTATACCGATATTTTTTGCTAAATTCTCCTCCGGTTTTATTCTGGTGCGGGTGATATCTTTGATTGCATCATTTCTAATGGGAGTATTAATGGTGATAATTGCAGTACAATCAAGAACTGTCCTTCAGACAGCTACCCCGCAGGAAATGCAAGGCCGGATTTTCTCATTCCTCGATATTATGATTGCCTTTGTGACTCCAATTCCAGTTTTGACCTTAGGGCTTTTAGCAGACAAGGTAAGCCTTCTTGCAACGCTAATGTTGATCGGCGCAGTAGTTGTTTTGACAACATTTATAGGCTATAAACTTCTTGCCGCAAGAAAAAATTCAGGAGGCTAAGTAATAATCGGCCCATTAAAAAATCTATTTCTTGTTAAGAAATTCCATCGGGTCTTTATGTAGAATATGATAGAGCACGTCTCTCGTATTGTTATTAGGAGCTAAATCATATGCTTTTTTCGCCTCTTCAATTGCCTCTTTTTGATTTCCCATTGAATAGTCTGATAGAGCTATAACTGCCCAGAGATTCCCGTTGGTTGGATATTTCTTTATGCCAGACTGAGCAAGGTTCTTTGCTTGGGGCGCATCTTTTTCATAGAGTAACTTTAATCGCGATAGATTATAATACGTCTCTCCTGTTTTATCCGTCTCAAGGACCCTTTCATATAAAGATTCTGCTTTTGCTATGTTTCCCTTTGTTTCATTCGCAATAGCTAAATTGACGTACAGATAGGGTGCAGATGGATTTTTGGAAAGCAGACGTTCAAAATGTACAATCGCCTCATCGAATCTTCCCTCTTTTGCCAGTTCTAAGGCAAGAAAGTTTTCAATTCGCTCGTCGTTTTTAACTATTGCAAGGTCATGGCTAAAAAGAACATACCCGCTCCACCAGTTGGTATTACGAATAACTGTACGCAGTGAAAGCAGAACTATCGTAAGTATTCCAAAGAGCAAAAGAACCCACCTAAATTTATAATACTTCTTGTCAATATTTTGTAGTCCAACTCCAAACATCCCGATTATGCCGATGAACGGAAAATAAAACCATCGTTCAGCGACGGTAAAATCAAGAGGAAAGAATTGTAAGTGGATTACGATACCCAATAGAAACCACATCGCAAAAAAGGTATATTTTTTTAATTCATCTTTGCTTTTTCTATATACCCAAATCCCTAATATTGCAATTAATATAATTACTAGAGCGTCAATTCCAATTGATGTATAGAATTCACTGGTGGGGCGTGTAATTAGCCATTGTTGTGAGATTAATAAGTTTTTTGGGAAGAAAAAAGTTTTTATATAAAACAATACTATAGAAGGCATAGTGTATAGCCTTTCAAAAAGTGATGCGGTCATAATAGGAACTGCAAGATTTTTTTCAAACAAAATTTTGGCAATTACTAAGCGAGAAAAAGCATAGACGAAAAGAGGAGAGGTCAGGATAATAGATAGCGGAGAGAAAAGATACTGTTTATTCTTAAATAATAGATGATAAAGAAGCAATATTATAAAAAAGAGTATGCCTGTTTCTTTTGAGAATATCGAAGCCAGTAGTAATAAACTGATTAAGATTCCTCTCCTAATGCTTATTTTTTCTTTTTGATAAAGAAGAAGTGCTGAAATTCCAAAAAAGAAGAATAATGGTTCCTGCAGTCCAGATATGTATGCTACAGACTCGACGTTAATTGGATGAACAAGGAAAATTAAAGATAAAAAAAATGCCAGACCTTCTTTTAAAAATTTTTTAAGAAAAATTAATACAAGAATTGCATTAAGAATATGCAGTAGAAGCTGTGTAATATGGAAAAAAAATGGATTTGGACCAAATAGAAAATATAGTAATGAGAAGACTGTATAAAATAATGGTTTATAGTATAATCCTGGGAATTTCATACTATTTTGGGGAAAATATGTGTCGCCGAGGAAAAATCCCGGAATAGAAGATATGGAATGCACAAGAGAATTAGCTTGTACCTGAATTAAGTCATCATAGACAAACGCTCCAAATAGACCATTAAAATAAACAAGTAAACCAACCCCAGTTAGTATAAGGAGATTTTTGTATTTTTTCCAAAAAATATTTTCTGATCCCTCCATGCTTTTCAAGAGTATCAACTTTATTATTATTAGCGCAAGGCTTATATTCTACCGATCTTAGTTTATTTGACAAACTAAATTTGCGGAGCTAGGATAGTGACAATAATATGCCGGAATTACCCGAAGTAGAAACATTGAAACTTGGTTTACGGAAATACCTTGTTGGGCATAAAATTCAAGATATCGATATTCGCGTTCCCAAGATTTTTCAAGGAGACCAAAATAGGGTAATAGGTTCAAAAGTCACCGATATTAAAAGAGTAGGCAAGGGGTTAATTATAGAACTTAATAACGGTTTTGATTTGGCTATTCATTTAAAGCTTACAGGGCAGTTAATTTACCAGGGCACAGAAACAACCCGCATTAAAGTTTCAGACAAAGCAGGAGGCGCACTCCCTTCCAAGCACACTCACATTATTTTTACATTAGACCCTTCGGCAGGCTCAGGGCAAGCAGCCAAACTTTTTTATAACGACCTTCGTAAGTTCGGCTGGATAAGGGTGATTAGAGAATCCGAGGTTAAAGATTTACCATTTTTCAAAGAAATGGGGCCTGAGCCATACAAGCATCCGGATCTTAATCAAAAAACCTTAACCCTTTCCGAATTTCAGCTTATTGTTGGGAAGAGCGGATTGCCGATAAAGATCTTGCTTATGGACCAGAAAAAAATCGGCGGTATCGGCAATATCTACGCTAACGAAGCTCTATTTAGAGCAAAGATTAGTCCTCAAAAAAAGGCAAATAATTTATCTGATGGAGAAATTAAGCAATTGTACAAAGAAATTTTTGAGGTAATAAGAGAAAGTGTTAATCTTGGTGGTTCATCGGATGTTAATTTTGTCAATGCTTTAGGACAGGAAGGAGAGTATCAAAGGCACTTTCTGGTTTACTCAAGAGCAAAAGAGAAATGTAAAAGATGCAAGGGTACCATCAAGAAGATGCAATTAGGCGGAAGAGGGACATATTTTTGTCCCAATTGCCAGCATTAATTCTAAATAAGTCCTTGCTTTTCAAAACCCTTTTATGCTAGTATTTAGTTCTAGCACCACTGTGCTAGTTTTTTATGAGCAATAACGGTCGGGATAAGATCGTAATGTCTATCGGCGGATCCCTCATTGTTCCAAATGGAGGGATTAATACCGATTTTCTTAAGAAGCTTAACGCTTTTATAAGAGCGCAACTGGCGAAAAACAAAAATCGCCAGTTTTTTTTAGTTATAGGGGGAGGAACTATTGCCAGGCATTACCGTGACGCAGGCAGAGAAGTGGTTGGACATGAGTTGACAAGAGATGATTTAGATTGGCTGGGTATTCACGCAACTAAGCTGAATGCTCACTTGGTTAGGACGATCTTTCGTGACATAGCCCATCAGTATATTTTGAAGCACTACGAGATAATTAGAAAAGTTACAGAACCTGTTGTTGTCGCAGCCGGATGGAAGCCTGGCTGGTCAACTGATTACGACACAATACTTCTTTGCGAAGACTATAATGTGAGAACGGTTCTTAACCTAACCAATATTGAAAAGGCCTACGATAAGGATCCCAAGAAATACAAGGATGCCAAGCCAATAGATAAAATATCTTGGGAAAAATTTAGAAAAATAGTAGGGGATAAATGGGTGCCGGGCATTAATGCGCCCTTTGATCCGGTAGCTTCCAAAAAGGCGCAGGAGCTGGGAATAAAGGTAGTTGTACTGCGAGGAGATGATTTTGACAATCTTGAAAGATATTTTAATGGAAAAAAGTTTATCGGAACCACTATTCAGTAAATTGAGAATTTTTAATGTATCTCAGGCGTCTAGTTCTCCAAAATTTTAGAAATCATAAAAGCTTTGAATTTGAATTTAATTCTAATTGCGCACTTATTGTCGGCCCCAATACTTCAGGTAAGACGAATCTCGTCGAAGCAGTTTTTTTTCTGTCTGTAGGGCGTAGTTTTAAAGCAGAAAAAGATGGAGAATTAGTAAATTTTGATGAAAGTATCGCTCGAATCCGTGCAGAAGTTTCACCATCCCAAAGTTTAGAAACGGAAGACCTGACAAAACTTGAGGTTGTTATACAAAATCTAAACGGGGAGCGAACAGGAAATAAGAGGTATTCGGTTAATGGAGTTTCAAAAAGAAGAATAGATTTTGCTGGTAATCTTCCATGTGTACTTTTTTCTCCGGTTGACCTGGATATTATTGTCGATTCCCCAGGTCTTCGTCGAAAATTTCTCGATGATACGCTTGAGCAAGTGGATCGGGAATATCGAAATGCCCTGGTTACCTATAGCAAAGGGTTGCGTCAGAGAAACGCTCTGCTTGATAAGATAAAAGAATCAGGAATAAGATACGAGAAGCAGCTTGAGTATTGGGACAGTCTTTTAATAGAAAACGGGGAGATAATTACCAAAAAAAGAGAAGATTTTATTACATTTGTAAATAATTTTACAAAAGACATATTTGATTTTGTTGCATTTTACGACAAAAGTATTATCTCAAAATCCCGCCTTTTGCAATATAAAGACGCAGAAGTTGGCGCAGGTGTCACTCTCGTTGGTCCACATAGGGATGATATTTCCTTTCATATGTATAACAATACAAGACAGACGACGCATGACCTAAAATCATTTGGTTCTCGGGGACAACAAAGGCTTACAATTCTTCAGCTAAAATTGGCTGAGATGGCTTTTATAGAAAAAATGATCGGAGAAAGACCCATTCTTCTTCTAGATGACATATTCTCAGAGCTTGACCAAGGACACATAAAACTTGTGCTTGAAGTCTTGAAGGGACAGCAAAGCATAGTTACGGCAACCCACAAAGAATTTTTTGACTCTCATTTCTTAAAAAACGCAGACGTGCTAGAATTACAATTAAGAAAATAAGATGAGTGATTTTGACACAAGCGATCTTAAAAAGCTATATGTTCCCCTTCCTTCCTCTCACAAAGGGCAGAATGGGAAGCTTTTGATTATTGGAGGGTCAAAGCTTTTTCACGCAGCGTCTCTCTGGTCTCTTAAGGTTGCATCAAGAATTGTGGATATGGTTTTTTACTCATCTGTTCCCGAGAATAATCAGATTGTGCAAAAATCCAAAGAAGAATTTAGGGACGGAATCATAGTTAAGAGAGATCAACTGGAAAGTTATATAAATGAAGCCGATTGTGTTCTGATCGGTCCGGGATTACCTAGAAAAGAAGGACAGGAGACGGGGGACGACGATACAAAAGAACTAACAGAGAAGCTTGTCAAAAAATATCCTAAAAAGAAATGGGTTCTTGATGGAGGAAGTCTTCAGACAATCGAGCCTGAAATTATCCCTAAAAATTCAGTACTAACGCCGCATCAAGGAGAGTTTGAAAAACTTTTTGGAGTAAAACCTACTTCTGATAGCATTTTGAAAATGTCAAAGAAACATTCCATAGTGATACTCGTGAAAGGTCAGGTAGATATTATTTGCTCGCCTGAGAGGTGCACTTCTATTAAAGGTGGGAATGCAGGCATGACCAAAGGCGGAACAGGAGATGTGTTGGCGGGACTTGTGGCAGCACTTTATTGCAAAAACGATGCATTTTTGTCAGCCTGCGCCGGTTCTTATATCAACAAAAAAGCAGGCGAGAGCTTATTTAAAAGAGTAGGTTATTATTTTAATTCTTCAGATTTGGTCGATGAAATTCCAAAAATTATGAATGAGCTGATTATCAAAAAATAATTTATTAAGCCTCTTTTTCAAGTTTTTGAGCAAGACGGGAAAGCTGCATTGTCACAAATACCGCGAGAAACGTTATGACAATAGCGTAGACTAAAAGAGATATTATTCCAGAGCCTTGAGGAAACCATTTTTTAACATAACTATTTATAAATTCCTGAATTAGGCTATTCCAGGCAAATGCGGCAACCAGACCAAAGCCACTGGTTGACAATGTTACCATTTGTTTTACTACCTCAACATGCAGCTTTTTTTCTTCCTTACTTTGTTTTTTCTCCGCCATTTCAATATAATTATACCATGTACTCTCCAAAATTTACCATCACCAACAAAATTCTTAAAAACATTGGGATTATTGAGGCTTGTCGGGAGGTTATAGACAACGCCCCACTCCTTCCTTACTATGAAAAGAAATTTCAAGATGAGGCAATTGTCAGAACTGTCCATTTTGGCACGCATATAGAAGGGAATGAGCTTGATTTAAATCAGGCAGAAAATGTAATTATGGGAAAAGATGTTGTAGGAAGAGAACGAGATATTCAGGAGGTTATAAACTATAGAAAAGTAGCTGAGCACATAGGGGATCTTGGAGAAGAATTAAAAGAGAAAGGATCAGCTCAAGCAAAATCGGAATCAATGAAAAAAATAGATGAGGATCTCGTAAGATATCTGCATAAATTAACTCTTAGAAAAATTTTGCCACAAGAAAATACAGGGGTTTATAGAAAAACTCAAGTAGTTGTAAAAAACAGCTACACGGGAAAGGTGTCTTTTAGGCCACCGCTCTCAATCGCAGTGCCATTCCAAATTAAAGAACTTATTGCGTTTATAGAAAGCCCATCAGAGAAAGATATTCATCCAGTTTTGAAAAGTGCAGTTGTTCATTATGAGCTGGTGAGAATTCATCCTTTTTTGGATGGAAATGGCAGGGTTGCAAGAGCACTTTCGACTCTTATCCTTTTTTTGGAAGGTTATGATATTAGAAAATTCTTTTCTTTGGAAGAGTATTTTGATCATGATTCACAGGAGTATTATAATGCTCTTCAAAGTGTTGAAAAAAACGATGGAGATTTGACGTATTGGCTTGAATATTTTACGCAAGGGCTTTCCATCGAACTTTCAAAAATAAAGGAAAAAGTTGAAAGAATTTCAATTGATGCAAAACTTAAGGAAAAGTTAGGCGGGAAGCCAATCTTACTGACAGATCGGCAGATCAAAATTATTGAATATGTTCAAAAAACAGGATATCTGCAAAACAAAGCTTTTCCTCAGCTTTTCCCAATGATTTCAGAGGACACAATCTTAAATGAGTTGAAGGGATTGATGAAGGTAGGTATAATCCGAAAGCAAGGAATTACCAAAGCCTCAAAATACGTGATGTCATAAATATGCAATTTAAAACACTGGCAGAGTATTATGAAAAACTGGAGGGGACGAGTAAGAGGCTTGAGTTAATTGATATTCTTTCCAAACTCTTTAAAGAATCAAGTGCAGAAGAAATCGGCAAGATTTGTTATTTGATTCAGGGGAGGGTGGCACCGTTTTTTGAGCCAATAGAAATCGGGATGGCGGAGAGCATGGTGGCGCAGGCAATTGGTCGAGCTTATGATAAGTCAAAAGATGAAGTCTTGAAGCTCTACCGACATAAAGGCAACATGGGTTTGGCCGCACAAGAACTTGCGCAGAAACATAAGCATCATGGCGAGCTTTCCGTGGGTGAAGTTTCTGAGGCGCTTTTAAAGATTGCAGGCTTTTCAGGTGAAGGGACAGTAGGAAAAAAAGTATCTGCACTCTGCGAGCTTCTTAAAAAATTGGACCCGATCTCCGCAAAACATGTAGCAAACATTCCCCTTGGAACTTTAAGACTTGGTATAGGTGATGCTACGGTTTTGGATTCATTATCGCTGAGCAAGCACGGCGATAAATCCTTGAGGCCTATTCTTGAAGATGCTTACAACAAAACAAGCGACTTAGGCTTTGTGGCAGAGACGTACTTTAAGAAGGGTATTGCCGGTATTAAAAGCATAGAGCTTATTGTGGGAAAACCTGTAAGACCGGCGCTTGCCGAGCGTCTTCCTTCGGCAGATGAGGCGATTAAAAGACTAGGAAATGAATTCGCTGCAGAACCTAAGTTTGACGGATTTAGAGTTGCGGTTCATAAAAACGGAGAAAAAGTAGAGCTTTTCTCAAGAAATCTTGAAAACACCACCCATGCTTTCCCTGATATTGTTTCGGGAGTTAGAAAAGCGATAAATGCTAAGTCGGTAATCCTTGAAGGAGAAGCAATTGCTTACAATCCTGATACTTCGGAGTTTTTGCCTTTTCAAGAAACAACCAAAAGAAGACGGAAATACAAGATTGAGGAAATGGCAAAGAAGCTTCCCCTTGTTCTGTTTGCTTTTGACCTTTTGTACTTAAACGGACGCGATATTACTCAAAAACCCTATAAAGAAAGACGAAAACTTCTGGAGTCAATAATCGCTAGAGAAAACCCAACGATAAGGATTTCCGAAGAAAGAGTCCTTCATAAGGCCTCAGAGATATCAGATTTCTTCAACGAAGCAATATCGGAAGGGCTTGAAGGGCTCATGCTTAAAAAATTGGACAGCCCTTATATTGCAGGAGGAAGAGGTTTCCATTGGATAAAGTTTAAAAGAAGCCAGGCGGGTCAATTAACAGATTCGGTTGATTGTGTTATTCTTGGAGTTTATAGAGGAAAAGGAAAAAGAACAGAATTTGGCGTTGGAGGACTTTTAGTTGGAATTTACGATGACAAAAAGGATGAATTTGTAACTGTTTCAAGAATTGGTACGGGGTTAACAGACGAGGAGTTCAGAAAAGTTGATGAGTTATCCAAGCATTTAAAGATTGCACATAAACCGGCTCGAGTAAGCTCCGATATAGAACCATCTTTCTGGGTGGAGCCAAAAGTAGTCCTAGAGATTTATGCAGATGAAATTACCCGTTCTCCAATTCATACAGCAGGCCGGGATAAAGATGGCTTAGGTTATGCCTTGAGATTTCCTCGTCTTGTTAAATTTCGGGAAGCGGATAAAAGAGCCGAGGACGCCACGACAGTTTCAGAAGTCATAAAACTTTACAATCAGCAATTTGCGCACCGCAATAATAAAAAATAACACACCGCAAAAACTGTCTAGGATCCGATACATGCATGCAATTGCATTGCTGTGTATGATACTGTACAATAGTTTTTGTGGAAAAATCGATATTAACAATAAAACAGGCTGCAAAACTCCTACAGGTTGATCCAAATACAATTTACCGCTGGGCGCGTGCGGGTAAATTTCCAGGTTCAAAAATTGGTAAAGAATGGCGAATTCTTCATAGCGATGTCATCAAATTTATAGAAAGCCATAAAGTACGTCATCAATTTTTATCTGAGGCACAAGAGGCAGAGCTAATTACTGCTTTGATTGGCCGGCGAGAAATTCCTCTTAAATTTCAGTATTTTGGTAAGG
>JAMCYD010000012.1 GCA_023473785.1 Patescibacteria group bacterium | reverse complement strand
AGGGATAGGGTATCGGTAGGCCTGTCTGCCGGCAATCCGGTATCCGAAACTAAATAGGCAGGATAAGCATGTAGAGGCTTGAGAGTAGTGCTTTCGGACGCGGGTTCGATTCCCGCCGCCTCCACCATTAAAATTCTTATATTTCAACAGCTTTCTACTCAGAAATGCCGTTTTTTACTCTGAACAAACTCTGAACAGAAACAGCCATAGTCAGTCACCCTTCGTGACTAACTAAATATCCCTTTTATGGCTTCCGTACAGGCTTCTGGTGGCATTAAATCCGAGTTGAACTTCAACCGTAATTTCCACTTTAAATCCTTTTGGTATTACACCGTAGGCTCACCAGTTAAAAATCAAGGGGTTCAGTTCAGGCAGTTATCTGCTTGAAACCGTTTTTTATTGACTTCCGGAAAACAGCGGAAAATAGTGGGGAATAGCCCTGTTTTGCCATCAAAATGCACTCAATTTTTTTGGAAAAGAGTTTTCTCACGATAGTATTGGACTTTCATTATCCGACGTGTTACAGTTATAATTTTTAAGGTAATTCTTTATTCTTTACCTATTCTTGAGGAATTGAGTGAAAGCATACTTCGACCCCATATATGGACGGATTGAGTTGGATGACCTCATTTTGGATGTCATCAATAAGTGTCCTGAATTGAAGAGACTAAAATATATCGGCATGATGAACTTCAAAGCCATTAGTATGTTACCTTTAACATCTATTACCCGCTTAGAACATACAATTGGTCTCGCTTACCTGACGCAGATTTTTGCTCAGACGAACAATCTTTCAGAAACCTACCAAAAAGAATTGTCTATTGCAGCCCTTTATCATGACGTGAATTGCGGTTCCTTCGGTCATTCCGTTGAATGGGCTATTGATAGATATACACCATTCGACCACGAAGAAGATACTGCTTGGTTGAGTAACCCAGATATTCATCCTTTTTTTATAAACCTCCCAAGATTTATAGAAATGCCAGGCTTGCATCGATATGATTTCGGGGAGAAATACAAACCTGACCTAAAAAAAATATACCAGCTAATTAAAGGGACCGAGTCTTTTGTCATTAATAATAAGGGCATTGATTTAGACAATATTGATAATGTCTTTAGAATGGGCTTTTATTTGGGTATTACTACAGAAGATAGATCCATCGTCGAAAAATTAGTCCGTAATCTCAGGATAGTCGAAGGAATAGATAACTTTGTTGTTAAGAAAGATTGCCTTGACCTTGTAGCTATCTGGCACAGATTGAGGTCTGATGTTTATCACACATTTATCTATTCTCACGAATATATGAGCTTTGAATTTCTCATTTTCCAGCTGATCTATGAATTCTCAAAAAATATTGATAAAAAAGACGTAATTAACCTTTTTCACTTCACTGATGAAAATCTTTTATGGAGTTTAACAGACAAGAAAAAATATCCGTCTTCCCTAAACAATATTGCTAAAAAACTATTGCTTCATGATTTGCCGAGAGCACATGCAATCATCAGGTCTGACGATTTTGGGAAAAAAGACTTGCTTTCTAAAGAAAATTTTCTTCAATCGTTGGCAAAGGAAGTAACGACTTTTTTAGTAGGCAAAAAGATATTTTCAAGTTCTGTCCAAGATGAAATTCATTACCACGTTACTACGGACAACAGGAAAACTCATCGCAAAGTCGATATTTGTGTTGATGATGACGGCAATATGTCAAAAGTGTCGCTCGGTGACGACAAAAGTTATATCCTCATCTGCATTCTGAGCAGAACAGAATTGACTAACGAAATGGTTTCCATGATAACTGCTAAGACTATAGAACTGCTCAATAAGAACAACTTGGGCAGTTTTGAACGAGTACAATTCGCAGAGCAAGAAGTCGTCTCAGCGGGACGACTTTTTTAACCATGCCAAATAGGCGGGATATATCTCATTTTAATGTTATAGATTGGAATTTTGCGAAAGAAGATTCCAGGCACTTCTTGCATAATTTTTGTTGGTATCCTTCAAGATTCATCCCCATAATACCCGCACACTTGATCCAAGCTTTAAGCAGGGAGAATGATACTGTGCTCGACCCCTTTTGTGGCGTGGGCACCTCAATTATAGAAGCACTTAAATTAAGGAGAAATGCTATAGGAATTGATATTAACCCTGTTGGAACTTTTATTGCCGAGACTAAAGCAAAAATGATGACAGGAAAAATCTTGCATTTTAATAAAATAGTTGCATTCAACGATTATCTTGAAGCTAAGCTCTCCGAATTTCAAGAGGGAGATACCGTTCTGTTTTCTAAGAATGCGAGTCGAATATCTTTGACAAATGACCAAATACCGCACTTTCAAGAAAACGTCGATTGGTATCATGGTGCCACACTCCAAATGCTTGGTGATGTGCATTGCTATATTGAAACAAGACTGACGGGGTTGACTAAAGATGTTTGCAGACTTTTTTTTATTTCCATACTCATGAATTCGTCAGGTTACCAGAAAGAAAAACCTTATGGCTATTATGCTGATAACGTGAAACCACAAGGTAATAAAACATTCAAGAATGCTTATAAATTGTACCGCCAGAAATTGGACAAGTTTATTACAGATTACACTGCTTTTAAAAAACAAGGCTTTTTTGCCAATTCTTATCGTGTTTTTCGGAATGATGCAAGAAACCTTTCTTCTTTATTGGAGGACAAAGTTGACCTCATCGTTACATCTCCTCCATATTTGAATGTTACGGATTATACAACAGCATTCAGACTTGCATACCTGTGGTATGATTTTTTGAGCGATGAAGAATTAAAGGATACAAGAAAACGGGAGATCGGAGCCCGGTGGAAAAGAAAGCAGGAAAGTAAATTGTTAGACTATATCGGAGAAATGGATAGCGTACTTACTGAAATGTCAGCCTGTCTGAAAAAAAATAAATACCTGTGTTTAATTTTGGGCGAATCAAAAAAATATAATGAGAGTGTGAATACCAAAATCATCGAAATACTCACGAAGAAGCTGAATCACGAACTTATTGATACCTTTACCAGAGATATAAGTAAAAAGTTTTTTGTGCACCCGAATGGCGGAGGGGTTCAAACGGAAGAAATACTAATCTTTAGGAAGGGGGAATGATAAAGTGGATGACGAACCTAAACTCGAAAACTATGTTGTACTAATTCCTAATGCTATCGAGCCTTACGGCTACGAGCTTGTAAATATTTTAGCTTATCCCTCAGGGTTTCAATATAGATTCAGATTCGATGAAGAATGGGTGCAAGAAAAGCTACGAAACAATATCGCCAAACTGAATAACAAGAAAGGCTATATTGTTTTACGAGATAAAGATGCAGCCAAATTTTATCCAATAAGATTCTGTATAATTAAACAGGCAAGAAAGATAGGAAAAATATATTATTTTGAGTACGAGTTGGGGGATATAATCGATTATGATTCCAAGGAGAATCTGGCAGTTGAGCAAATAGAAGACTTTAATAAGAAGTTTTCCGAGTTTCACAAGAACGATATAAGCAATAATAATCCCAATGCCGACATGACTCCCCTCTGCTTGTTTAGCAATTACGAACTCACCATAAAAAATCAAAACTACTTGGGGCGGCAAATTGAGCGGGAAGATGAACAATGGGGGAACGTTGTTTCTGCAATTAAGAATATTAAGCTTTATGAAAATGTAGAATTCATTAAGCTCGTTGATGTTATAAGCAAAACAAAGAAGGCATCAATTAGCAATTATGCATTCAGTCTAAAAGAGGAACAAGATTATGCTCTGCGTGTGTTGCAGTACATTCCCAAACGCTCCAAAGCTGAGGCAACAACCAGAGATGTGCAAATAACTGTTGATGAAAATTATATAACACCAATAAGAGCAAAACATCGAGCAGTAGGTAAATACGATGTTTTGACTTTTCTTATTAGAACGAAGCCTGGCTCTGGTGGAAGATGGAGTTTCATAGATCTTGAGCATGTTGCAAAAGCTGAAGCACAGCCATCAATAGAACCGACAATTCATTTTCCCGTATTCATCGGCAAATTGTTGAAGAGGTCATTGATTGTTTTTTGTGCTATTGTTATTTTACTTCTTGTATATAAGTCCCCAAGACTCCTAACACAATTTCTCATCCTTGACGAACGCACTTTAAAAGATACTTTACTGGTAGGGCTTTCTATTTCGCTGGCTGAATTTCTTAGAGAAATTCGTGGTTATCTGAGAAAATAGTGTGATAGTTGCTGGAATCAACCTCGACTCCACTGAGCTTGGCAAGAAACTGAAAGATGGAGGCTTATGTATTGTTGAAGATGGTCAAGTTAAGTTTGCCATTGCCGAAGAAAGAATTACTCGAAGAAAAAGAGACGGCGGTTTTCAAAACGCTTTTGATTATGCCCTAGGCAAACTTAACCTAAGAAAAACGGATATAGACCTTATTGTCTATTCGAGTTGTTGTGAACCAATTCGGTCTGATTTTCTAATCGACGGCATTCCCACTCTTCCCTGTAACCATCATTATTCTCACGCTGTAAGTGCATATATGACATCCCCCTTTGATGAAGCCATTGTTCTTGTCTTGGATGCAGGGGGCAATTTATTAGATTCTGGCAGTGCGAAATGGTGGACATCAACAAGAGAGCAACATTCCTATTTCGTTGCCAAAGACAATAATATAATTTTGCATTCAGTTGATTTTGAGAAACCTAAAGCAGCTGGGATAGCGGAAGTTTACAGGGCGTTTACTTACTATCTGGGTTGGCCTTCTTCAAATTATGCTAATAAGGTAATGGCTTTGTCTGCCTTTGGTCAAGAAACCACCTTTGAAAATAGGCTGATTTTCTCGATAGATGATAATGGTTACCTGAGTTCGGCTGTGGAGAATAATCCTAGTGAACCTGTCTCAATGATTAGGGACTTATTGAACTCATTTAACATCGAAGAAATGTTTCCAAGAATTCCAAGCGATCCTATAAGAAGACACCATATGGATTTGGCTCGATGGATACAGAACGAAACCGAGAGAACCATTTATTCGAAAATAGATTGGCTCATAAGGCAGACAGGTATAAGTAATGTTTGTCTATCTGGTGGGGTTTCATATAACTGTGTCACAATTGGAAAAATACTTGAGAGGACATCTGCAATGTAGGCGGGATTTAAAAAGAGCCGAATACGGGAATGGAGGAACCGAATATGGGAAGAACGGCTCCCATCAGTGCACAGCAATGCATAGACCCTTCCTTCTGAAGACGAAGCCGCCCATATCGTGAG
>JAMCYD010000042.1 GCA_023473785.1 Patescibacteria group bacterium | reverse complement strand
TTTTGGAGTAGTCCTACTTGCGAGCGGGTCTTTTTTGTTCTCCTAAGAAGATCAACTACTTTAAGGTTTAATTTTCTTGAAAGACCTTTTGCCAGTATTTCTGCTTGGTTGTATCCTCGAGTTCTAATTTTTGCAAAGTAGAGAGGAATTGGGACAAGAACCGGATCCGTTTCTAAGTCTTGATACACATTGTTAAAGTCCTCATTCTGAATAATTCCCTCAAAAAATAAATCTATTAACAAACTGCTTAAATCCGAAAGATATGGCTTATATTTAAAATTATAAATTAGCTTTTTGGCAACGCCTTTATAGGAAATGCTGGCAAAGACGCCATCTATTGTAGATTTTGTTGCGCATCCCGGATGTGTAAGCCCATTGATTGACGCACGATTACAAGAAACGCAAAGTCCTTCCGTATCAAATGAAAGGTAAGAAAAACAATTACTGCAAAGATAGTCTCCAAATTTCTTGCAATTGACGCAGTGTTTAGGAAAAATTAAGCTTAAGAAATCCATAGCTTTAGTGTAGCAAAATAACAAAAATAAGTGATATAATACATTTTAACCAGGAGAGGTCGCATAGTTGGTCCATTGCGGGGGATTGCTAATCCCCTGAGCTGTAAGGCTCGCGTGGGTTCGAATCCCACCCTCTCCGCAATAATCCGTCGTCCTAAACCCCAAAGGCAAAATTAAATTTCTATGAAAGAAAAAACAGCACTTCTTAAGACTTTCCAGATCCCGGTTATAGTTTTTTTGGGAATTATTCTCTATATCATCCTAAGCTTTCTCCATCAGGAAACTATCTCTGTTTTGGTTATTTTAATCGTAACTATATTAGGCAGCTTTCGGCTCTTTAAGGAATCTCTAAATTCTATTCTAAAACGGCAATTTGCTCTGGATTATATTGCGATTCTGGCAATTCTTGTTTCTCTTGTAACCCATGAGTACATAGTTGCAGGCATTTTGGCTTTGATGATTGCATCGGGAAGAACACTTGAAGATTACGGTGTGGCGCAGGCCAAGAAATCTCTGACAAAACTTATTGATCGAATTCCAAACGAGGTGACGCTATGGAAAAACAACAAAATAGACACAAGGCTAAATATCGGCAAAATTAAAATAGGTGATGAAATTGTTATCAGAAAAGGCGAAGTCATAGGCCTGGACGGAATATTAGCTTCAGAAACAGGACTTACGGATGAGTCATCTCTAACCGGTGAGCCCTACACAATTGACAAGATTAAAGGAGATTTTATAAGAAGCGGAACAATTAATATTGGAAACCCAATCGTTGTGAAAGTAACAAAATTACAGGCTGATTCCACCTATAACAAGATCATCGATATGGTAAAGAGAGCCCAAGTTGAGAAATCTCCTTTCATAAGACTTGCCGACCGATACAGCGCCATCTTTACCATAATTACTCTTTTTATAACAGCTTTTGCCTATATCCTATCGGGATTTGATCTAACGCGGGCACTATCGGTTCTTGTTATCGCAACTCCCTGTCCTCTGATCATCGCAACGCCAATTGCTCTTTTGGGAGGAGTAAGTTCTTCTTCCAAAAAACATATTATTGTCAAAAAGCTTTCAAGTCTTGAGAAGCTGGCAAGAGCCCAGGTACTTATTTTTGACAAAACAGGCACTATAACGCTTGGAAGACCAAAAGTCACAGAGTTTAAAAAATTAAGTAAAGACTATACCGATGAGCAAATTTTAACAATTGCCCAGGCAATAGAAAGGAATTCTCTTCATCCTTTGGCAAAGGCCATTGTTGAATTTTCCAGAGAAAGAAGAGCTCCTACTCTTCATGCAGAAAAGATTGAGGAAAAAATAGGAGTTGGTATATCAGGTGCAATTGCGGGCAAGCGATATTCTCTTTCAAAACTTCCCACGGATGATGGCATGGCTATTGGCATTTTTAAAAACGAGAGGCAAATTGGAATTTTTCGCTTTGAAGATGAGATAAAACCTCAAGCAAAAGCAATTATAAAAAATCTTGAAAAAGAGAATTTTGAACTTTTTATATTTACCGGAGACAAGAAAGAAGCAGCGGAAAGAGTAGCATTAAGTCTAGGAGGAGTTAGGGTTCAAGCTGAATGTACGCCTGAAGACAAACAGAAAGGAATAGAGAAACTTAAGAAAGAAGGAAAAATTACGGCCATGGTTGGTGATGGAATAAACGATGCGCCGGCCTTGGCGCTCTCGGATGTCGGCATGGTTTTTTCAAATGAAGAGCAAACAGCAGCAAGTGAAGCAGCAGATATTGTATTTCTAGGAGGAGATTTTTCCATGGTTAATGAGTCCTTAAAGATTGCAAAAAGGACAATCAGCATCGCAGTTCAGAGTATTCTTTGGGGGATAGGAATAAGTATTGTTGGCATGATAGCTGCTTCATTTGGACTCATACCTCCTATTGGCGGCGCTTTTCTGCAGGAGGGAATAGACGTTGCGGTTATCATAAACGCCCTGCGCGCAAGCAGAATCAATTGATTGCAAGATGGTCTTTTGCTATACTTGGGAAGCTTTGAGGAGGTCATCCCAGGCGCGGGACTAATCTTCTCGATACGCTTGGAGAGGTCGCATAGCGGACTAGTGCAATGGTCTTGAAAACCATCGTGGCAGCAATGTCACCGTGGGTTCGAATCCCACCCTCTCCGCGAGCCACTTATTTTAAACTTTCTAGAACTTATTATTTTGCTTATCGGTTCTTTTTTTGAGGGACTAATAATCGCATTCGCATTCAGAAAAGAATTTACGACCAAAGAGTAAAGTTGGTATAATAAGCTCATGAATAAAGTTTGGTTTAAAAAATGGGGATGGATACATCGTCCTACAAGTACAATCGGGTTAGTTATAACTTTTGGCGTTCTATTGCTCATTGTGTGGATATTTATGGTAGTTGATAAAAATTCTCATTCAGCAAGCGATACACTTATCGGCACTTTCCCGTGGGCTTGGATTTTTCTGGCAACACTTAATTGGATTGCCTCAAAAACAAGTAAGTAGAATTTGCCGCCAAAGAAAATAAATATAAGCTATATTTATGAAACCCCTCATGCTAATTTATATCATAAACGCGTCTTTGCTACTTTTGCATGAAATAGAATCGGCTTATATTAAAGAATGGGAGATACTAAAACTGCCAGGTAAAATAACTGGATTTTTATTGATGCACATTCCAATAATTATGGTTTTATTTTTGGGCGCGATAGAAATTGGAAAACAAACAATGCCTGGTGCAATAATTACCATGATTGCAGGGGTAGGGGGACTAATACCATTTATCGTGCACAAAATAATTGTTAAAAAGAAAGGATATTTTGACTCAAAAATATCAAATTGCATTATTTATCTTAACGCACTAACGGGCATAACTACCCTCGTAGTCGCAGCAAGTTATTTTTGATTTGAAAAACTTGAAATCGTCCTTTCCGCTCCGGTTCAAGGCGAAACAGACAGAAGCAGAGAGTTCCGTTCGGATATTTTCAAACAGACACCGCAGTTGACTTAGGGAATTTATTGATATAAAGTAAAATTATGGCAGCGATTGATAAACAAAAACCATTATTGCCTAAGGAACCGGGTGATCTTCCCAAAGAACCTCTTGAATTACCAAAACCGGAAGCTCGATCAGATCAAACATCTTCACCTCATGAAATAAAAACTCTTCTTGCCTGGACAGCACCCGGCAGGCCTTTTCGAAAGAGAGGAAAACAATATTACCTGACCTCACTCCTGATAATGCTTCTTGTCGAGATTATTCTTTTTCTTTTTTCTCAGTACCTCTTGATGCTGGTTGTTGTTTCCCTGGTATTCGTATCATTTGCACTTGCCACAGTTCCTCCCCGGGATTTTCACTATAGAATAAGCACCGAGGGAATAACCATTGAAGATCATTTTTTTCTCTGGCAGGAGCTTTATGATTTCTATTTTAGAAAAATAGATGGCGTAGACATCTTGCATATAAGAACCCATGCCTTCATTCCGGGAGAGCTGACATTGACTCTGGGAGACCTAGATAAAGATCATGTAAAAACGGTTATCTTGCCTTATCTTCCTTTCAGAGAAGTTATTAGGCCAACTTTTATGGAAAACTCAGGTGACTGGCTTGCCCGCAATTTTCCTCTGGAAAACCCCAAAAACCAAGTTGCCTCATAGAGCTAAATAGAGTAAAATACGAATGAATTGTGCCCGTAGTTCAACGGATAGAACACCTGGTTGCGGTCCAGGCGGTTGGAGGTTCAATTCCTCTCGGGCACGCAACTAGCTTGGAGGGTTCGCATAGCGGTTAATTGCACGAGTTTCGAAAACTCGAGGGAGCAATCCCTACACAGGTTCGAATCCTGTACCCTCCGCAAGAAAAATTAATGTTTTTGCAGAGGACTTACTTCCTGTCCAGCTTGTATCACAGAAGATGCTACAACAATTCCTGCAATTTTTGCTAAAAGCATCAGTAGATTTTCTTTTTTCTTAGGATCTTGTTCTTTTTCTGCCATCGCTTGAGTTAAATTCGCTAACACATCTCTCATCTGCCCTAACGATTCATTTATCTGAGCCATATTAGCTCTTAATTCTGCAGTTTCCGTAGTAAGTCTATTGATTTCTTCTTCAAGCTGTTGAATCCTCTGCTGTTCGGGCGTTAATTGCTGTTGTTCTCCCTGCTTATCTTGATTGTATTTAGTAAGAGCATCCTGAGAAAGTTTTTGCTCATCAATCGGCTCTCCTCTTTCCTGTGCCGCACTTCTTTCCCTATCAAGCATCTCTTGAAAACGAGGGTCATTTCTTACCTCCTCAGGAATACCGGAATCTGCGGAAACGTTACCCGTTAAGGGCTCCGTAGCTTGATCTGCGCCAAGAGAAGGAATGCCCCCCTCAGCAAGCGGAGCTCCTGGCGTGGGAGCGGATGAGACTATTGTATCTGACCCAGCTGACGTTCCCGCAAGGCTATCAAGGGCTGCGTCAGAGCCGGAAGCTTCAAGAGTTCTCTCAACACCGGCTGCTAATTCTTCTCGCCCTGCTTCCTCTATTCCCGCATCAACTACTGCTCCCGGAGCCACTTCAGCTGCAGCAGGCGTTGCTCCTGCCGCGGCTTCTGTTGTTACTGCCCCGACAGCTTGAGCTGCCCCCTCACTTACTACTGCTCCTGCCTGCGACACCCCTACCGCAGCTCCTTCTGCTGCTGTTGCGGCCGCTGTTCCGGCTGCTGCCGTAGTTGCTTCCGCCGCAATAGCGGCTGATGAAATTCCTGCTTCTAATGCCCC
>JAMCYD010000032.1 GCA_023473785.1 Patescibacteria group bacterium | reverse complement strand
TTATAGGAGCAGTTGTGATGCTTATTATGCTTCCATTCTCTGCATCCATGCTGCCCTTTCCTGCAAGCTTTTCCATATTAATAATTCTGGTTCTTGGATTTTTGGCAGGATTTACAAACCCCGCTCAAGAATGGATTAATTTTTTGAATGTAATAGCATCGGGAGCAGGAGCTATTGCCTTTGAATACGCTGCTGCCACTGTTAACTTCTCATCCGCACAACCCTTGGTATTTATTTTTTTTGTTATAAATCAGACGCTGGCAGTCGTATTTTTCCTCGCACTTTATTACAGCGTTAAAACACTTCGGGGAATCTGGCTTGACAAGACAAAATAATCATTAATTTCCGCTTACCCAAAGACCTATTGACATAAGCCTGGCCCGGTCTTATACTAGGGGTATCCCCCCGGGGAGGATACTGCTATCCTTAAATATGCTGAAAAAAGAATTATTTGCCATTGGTCATATAACCAATGATCTTGAGCCGAAACCCCATTTGGGCGGTGCTGTCTCCTATGCCGCAGTAGCTGTCGCTCGTTTAGGCATGAAAGCTCACGTAATTACTGAAGCACCACCGGATCATCCATACCTTCAGGAGTTGGAAGCCTTAGGTGTTTTAGTCCACCGACTTCCAACAATAGTTCCTCCACTTGAATCACACTTGACGGCATTTCGTAACTTTTATGACGAAGCAGGACATAGAAGGCAAATTGAGTCAAACCGGCAAGATGATATTAACCTTGCGGATCTACCTAACTTTCCCTCGATTCCCTCAAAATCAGTTGTTTTGGTTGCGCCCGTTATTGCCGAAGTTAACGTTGAGCTTTTTACGGCGCTTTCAAGAGCGGGCCACTTAGTTGTTGCGCCTCAAGGTTATTTTCGTAGTGTTGATGAGGAGGGATTGGTAAAACGACTTCCCTGGAAAGATGTTGATGCGTTGTCAAGAGTAGAGATGGTTATTCTAAGTGATGAAGATATAACCTTTAGAGAAAAAATGGATGAGGATTATCTTGATCGTATTAAAGGAGTCTGTCCTGTCGTAGTTTTAACAAGAGGCGACAAAGGTTTAACCATTTATCACCAAGGCAGAAAACCGCTTGAGATAAAAGCATTTAAGCTCGAAAAAGAAGAAATAATTAGTCCAACCGGAGCTGGCGATTCTTGCGCGGCAGCGTTCATTTGGCACTACTTTCGCTTCGGGGATTTTAGACAAGCAGGTATTTTCGCAACTTTTTACCCTGCTTTAAAGCTGATGGGTATTGGCAGTAAAGAAAGAGGCCTTAGGGCTCTTCCAACACTTGATCAGGTCAGGAGCTATATTTCGCAAAATCCAGAGCGCTTCAAGAGGTTTTTAGAAAGCAATGAGGTAAATTCACTATCCCTGGAGGCAGAAAGCAGCACAAAACCCGCTGAAAAGCTTTAATAGAAATGAAGAATCACAAAAAAGACTATTATATGTGCCCCATGCATAGAGATGTAAAATCGGATAAGCCGGGAAAATGTCCGAAATGCGGAGGAATGGATCTTGTCAGAATTGAAGACAAAAGTACGCGGGAACAAAAAGTAAATCATCAAAGTCAAAGTGGAGTTTCTCACGCCGTTTTATATACTTGTCCGATGGATCCGGACGTAATAAAAGATGAGCCCGGGAAGTGTCCTAAATGTGGCATGGATTTAGTTCCTCTTGTTAGATCAGACAATACCAAGCATACAGGACACCAAGAACATAAATCTGCCGAGGATGATTTTAAAAAACGTTTTTTCGTAACGCTTCCTATCGTTATTGCCGTTATGCTTCTTTCTCCTAATATTCAGAAGTGGCTTGGAATTTCTATAAATTTCTTAAGCCGGGATATTCTAATTTTTATTTTGGGAACTTTTATTTTCTTTTTTGGAGGTTTACCTTTTTTCAAAGCGGCAAGAGGGGAAATAGCAACTCGCAGTTTTGGAATGATGACTTTAGTAGCTTTAGCCATTACGGTTGGATATACATTTTCCGTCGCAGCCACATTTTTGTTTCCGGGGGAATCTCTCTATTGGGAAATATCTACCCTTATCTCGGTTTTTTTGCTAGGCCACTATTTGGAGATGAGAGCTGTCAGAGGAGCCACAGGTGCTTTGGCAGAGCTGGCCAAACTTATTCCTCCGTCCGCTCATCTTATGAAAGATAACGATGTAGTAGATATTGAAACAGAAAAACTTGTCAAAGGGGATAGGGTTTTGGTCAGGCCGGGAGAGAAAATCCCAGTTGACGGAATAGTAATAGACGGTGAAAGTTCGATTAATGAATCAATGGTGACCGGAGAGTCAAGACCCATTGGTAAGAAAAAAGGTGATAAAGTGATTGGCGGTACCATTAATCAAGATGGATCATTGACAGTTGAGGTTTCCAAAACTGGGGCGGATACAGCAATTTCTCAAATTATGAAGTTAATCAGAGAAGCTCAGTCTTCAAAGCCCAATGTTCAACATCTGGCAGACAGAGCAGCCAGCGTTTTATTTTTCGTAGCTATTACTGCTGGGGCTGCCTCATTTATTACTTGGGTTTTTATTTTACCTCACGGAGTTGTTTTTGCAGCGACTGTGGCGGTAGCGGCAATCGTTGTTGCCTGTCCTCATGCGCTTGGTCTTGCTATCCCTACGGTTACCACCATCACTTCCACTCTTGGCGCTAAGAACGGCATTTTAATAAAAGAGATGAAGGGCTTGGAAATTGCCAGAAAGATTAGCTATGTAGTGTTTGATAAAACAGGCACGTTAACCAAGGGGGAATTTGGAATAACTGACATTATTTTAAGTAAGGAACCAGGCATTAGGAATAAAGCTGAGTTACTAAAACTTGCCGCGGCAGTTGAAATTCAGTCGCAGCACTCTATTGCTCAGGGGATTGTGAGAGAAGCCAAGAGGAAAAGAATAGAAGTTCCAAATGTAAAAGAATTTAAATCTTTTCCGGGAAAAGGTGCAACCGGAAAAGTTGATGATAAAAAAATTGTTGTTGGCAACAGAACATTAATAGAAGAGTTAAAAATAAAAGTGAATAGTGATGATTGGAAAACGGGCAATAAGGCCAGTACCCCAGTTTATGTTGCCATAGATAACAGACTAGCCGGAATAATTCTTTTGGCAGACATTGCTAGAGAAGAGTCAAAAGAGGTTGTTAAAAGACTTCACGATATTGGAGTAAAAACAGCAATGCTTACGGGAGATACTCAAGATGTGGCTATTGAGGTAGGAAAACAGCTTGATATAGATACTGTTTTTGCTCAAGTATTGCCAGAGGATAAGGTTAATAAGGTTAAACAGCTGCAAAATGAGGGAAATATTGTGGCCATGGTGGGAGATGGAGTCAATGATGCGCCATCTCTTACCCAAGCACATGTCGGTATAGCTATTGGAGCAGGAACAGATGTGGCAGTTGAGTCGGCAGATATCGTGTTGATGAAAAACGACCCAATGGATGTCGTGAAGGCAATATCCTTAAGCCGGAAGACCAATGCCAAGATGGTTCAAAATCTCGTTTGGGCAACAGGATACAACGTCTTTGCTATTCCTATCGCAGCAGGAGTTTTGTATCCATCGTTTAACATCCTTCTTGCTCCTGAATGGGCAGCGCTTCTGATGAGCTTGTCTTCGATAATCGTAGTGTTTAATGCGCTTTTGCTGCGTAAAACCAAGTTATAAGCCAAATCATTTCCCATATATTAAATTAAGTGATTGACAGATTGAGTAAAGTTTTGCTATTTTAACAAAGGAGGTGAATATGTCAGATTTAAATATTACAGATCAGAGTTTTGAAGGGGAAGTACTTAAAAATGAACTGCCGGTTTTGGTAGATTTTTGGGCACCGTGGTGTGCGCCCTGCAGAATCGTTTCTCCGATTGTTGAAGAATTAGCCAAAGAATACGAAGGAAAACTGAAGGTTGGAAAGCTAAATGTCGATGATAATCCAGACACATCTGCCAGGTATGGCGTAATGAGCATTCCAAGTCTTATCTTTTTCAAAGACGGAAAACCGGTTAAAACAATGGTCGGTGCCCAGGGAAAAGAAAATTTTAAGAGAGGAATAGAGGAAGTTCTTTCTTCATAAATTATTCTAATTAACCTAATTCCTCCAAGAGTTTAGAAATTAGAAATTTTATTTATTATGTACGATGTCATCATTATCGGTTCAGGACCTGCGGGGTTAACTGCCGCAATCTATACAACCCGAGCAAATCTTAAAACACTTGTTGTCGCAGGCAATAAATGGGGTGGGCAGCTGATGCTTACGACTCTGGTTGAAAATTATCCCGGATTTCCAGAGGGAATTCAGGGGCCGGATCTTATGATGGCAATGAAAAAACAGGCGGAGAGGTTCGGAACAGAATTCATAGATTCCGATTTTGCTTCGGGTGATTTTGATCCACCAGCTGGCGGACTCTTTAAGATAACCGCAGGGGACAAGACTTACGAAGGGAAGTCTGTAATTATCGCAACAGGAGCAGATACAAAATGGCTCGGTGTCCCGGGAGAGCAAGAAAAAATCGGCAAAGGTGTCTCTTCCTGTGCTCCCTGCGATGCATTCTTTTTCAAAGGGAAAAACGTAATTGTGGTTGGGGGCGGAGATTCTGCCATGGAGGAGGCAATAGTTCTTGCAGATTTTGCCAGCTCAGTTACTATGGTTCACAGGAAAGATAGTTTCCGGGCAAGCCAGATAATGCAGGACAGAGCCAAGAAGAATCCCAAAATAAAATTTTTACTCAATGCCGAAATTACAAAAATTTTGGGAGAGGAAAAAGTTATCGGAGCAGAAGTCAAAAATAATAAAACCAATAAGGTTTCAAAAATGGATATCGACGGAGTTTTTGTGGCAATTGGCCATGTCCCCAACACAAAAGTCTTCCAAGGCATAGAGCTGGATGAAAAAGGCTACATTAAAGTCCGTGATCACACAAAGACCAACATTGATGGAGTTTTCGTCGCAGGTGATGTGCATGATAGTCATTATAGGCAAGCAATTACCGCCGCAGGATACGGCTGCGCCGCCGCTTTGGAAGCCGACCACTGGCTAAGGGGCCAGGAGTAATTTGTTATTGCAATTTATAGGGAAAAGCAGTATAAATTAAGCATGATTAGGCACTCTTTTAAAAACTTGCTAGTTAACTCAACTTCCTTGGAACAGATTTACGAAGAGATAATAAAATTCTTCGCCGATATTAGAAAACAATACGAAAAGATTGGATATGTTTCAGGAATTATTACCTCAGATGGACTAGATAAAATTGAATACAATAGGAAAAAGTTAATGAAATATACAAAGGTACTAGAGGAAATCAACAATTTTCCTCTCTTCTCAGCTGTTGATATTTTTTCAGATGACATTTATCTAAGAATTAAAGAAAAGGACATGGAACATAATGAGAGAGAGAAAAAGTTTGCATGGTTCTGGGGGGGGGGTTATTAGATCGGGCCATTTGACGGATATTTTTATGACTCCGGGTTGGGAACGATCAAAGGGGGCAATTCTTGAGCACAGGGTCGCAAAGAGAAATAGATTAGAAATTCATTACTACAATAATATAATTCAGCTTGGTCCTCAGATGCCTCGCATTTGAGCTATTGACAGCTTTATTTTCCTATGTTAAGATGAAGATCGTGAACAATCCCGATTTAATCGGGAGAGGCAAGAGATTATTTATGATAGCAAACAAAAATATTTTTACTCCCCGTTTGGGGCTTTTGTTGTCTTCGTAGTCTTTTCTCTCTCACAATAAAATTTTTAATAACCAGGACCAAGTGGGTTCTCGAGTGAACGGGCCGCCAAATTGGCGAGCCTCGCTGGAAAGCGGGCCGTTAGTTCAGCTGGTAGAACACTTCATTTGCAATGAAGAGGTAGGCGGTTCGAGTCCGCCACGGTCCACCCATCCTTCGCTCTGCGAGTTTCGGAGGACAAGGCAAAGTTATTATTTGGCGCGTAGCGCCTGCCAGTAAAGACTCTGGCCGCTACACGCTAAATAATAAATGATTTGGCTCTTTGAAAAGTGAAGAGAAGAAAATGTTTTTAAGCCCCGATTTAATCGGGGTAAAACTACTCATA
>JAMCYD010000013.1 GCA_023473785.1 Patescibacteria group bacterium | reverse complement strand
CCAAATGAGGTTGGTTACCTTCTTGACACAAAGAAAACGCAATTAATTCTTCAGACCTGCGTGCCAATTGGTACATCATTCCAAAGACTCCTGGTTTTCGCAGAGCCGATCCAATAAAAAGCCCCGCGCAATTGCGCAGGGCTTCTCAATCACTCAATGCATTTAATTATGGAGTCACATTGAGAGTGTTTGTTGGTCCGGTAACGCCAACCGAATTAGACGAGTTTGCATGGCCCGTATTAATCTTTATAGATCCTCCGCCTGTATTACCGCTTGCTTGATTTTTTCCAGTTTTGGCTTTTGCAAATTGTCCAACTCCTACACCAATCATGCTACCTTGTAGGATGCCTTTGGATTTTTTATTGGAAATGTCGACTTTATTTTTTGATCCAGGGCCGTTCCCACTTATGGTAACGTTATCGGTAGTGTTGTTGCAACCGCAGCCTGTTATATTGGCAGTGTTTGAACCACCAGTGACATTCACGTCATTTGATGCTGTTGCATTACCAGTTGTTATATTAACGCTTGCATTTGTGTTGCCATTTGCCGTGTTATTACCAGTCTTTGCAATTGCATTTTGTTCAACTTCCACATTGATAATTGTTCCTTGCACGACATTTGTAGTCGAGTTATTGGAGACATTAACTGTGTTATTTGAACTTGGTCCATTGTCGGAAATTACCACTGTTGTGTCTGCAAATGCAGCACCAGGCAGCAGTGTTGCCACCAGCAGTGATCCCGTTGTTATAGCAACTGCAATTCTTTTTTTATAATCCACTTTATTCACCTCCCTTCGTCATAAAATAAAAAACCAGCTTATCTAAATAGGCTGGCTATGCGATTGTTGTCAAAAATTAAATAACAAGATTCAGGCAGGTTGTTCATATTATTAAGAAATTGAAAAATTCTACTCCTTGAGTGGGCAGTCACAAAGAGCTTCCTTTGTCGCAGTTAATCGACAAAGTATGAGTATTATAAATGATGTTTAGACTACTGTGTCAAGATATGCAAAGTGGATAAAACTAGATAATAACTATTTAATAAATTGTAATATGTATTCTTGATTGATCAATGTAAGCAGGATAAAGAAGACTTGTTTTCATCTGAACCTGGTAAGTTCTGACTCCCTGCTCAAGCGTAATGGGCTGAGAAAAAACTAACTTAGGTGTTCCTCCGTCAATTGATACATCAGAATACCATACCGGATGCTTGTCTGTTACGTTAAAAAGTCTGGCGTACGCGGTTTCATTACCTGTTGGGATACGAAGAGATACTTCAAAAACTACGCTTTTTATGTTTGCATACTGGTTGCTGTCGATTGTTGTCTGTGCGCCTGCCAAATCTGTCCAATCGCCTGAACTAAGACTTCCGGCGCCAACAGGGATGAAGTATTCCTTAACGCCGGATGAAGATGGAGTAGTTGTTTGTGTCTGGGCGGGTGTGGGTGTTGATATTGCTGTAGGTTTTGGAGACGGAGTCTGGGTAAGCTTCACAGATGCTGTTGCTTCTTCAATTTTCTTGATGCAGTTTGAAGGGCAGCTGTTTTTTGACCCAAAGTCCTGACTTGTTGTTGCCGGTTGATCTTGTTTGAGCACTATTGTTCGCAGAGCAGGGGGTTGGGATTTTCCAAAAAAGATCAATAAATCAAGGACTAGGATGTTTATAAAAACAAGAGCAGCAAATACCCCTAATCCGATAAGCAAAATCCTAAAGGCAGGAAGCCTATTCATGTATTTATGATATATCTAATCCGCATCCTTATCAAGTAGGCCGCTTCAAAAATTTTAGAATTTCTTGCTTAAGGTTGAACAAGATTGGGCGGGGTAGTATAATATAGCTCTATGGTGCAGATATTGGGGCTGATGCTCCTGTCCTCGTTTATTACCTTTATTCTTCTTATTCCCTTCATAGATTTTCTCTATAAGCTTAAGATTAGAAGGCAGAAGCAGAAGACTGTTGATATTTTCGATAAACCTACGCCCCTTTTTGACAAATTCCATGCCTGGAAAGAAGGGACACCCTTCGGAGGAGGGTTTTTGATTATTTCAGTAGTTTCAATACTTTCCCTGTGGGCATATGGAATGCTCAATATAAATGTTAAGCCCTGGGAGCTTTTTATAATACTGTTTACTTTTATCAGTTTTGGAATGCTGGGATTTTATGATGATGCCAAAAAGCTGATTAATAATGGAAAGAAATTTGCATTTTTTGGCCTAAGATTCAGGCATAAATTTCTCATTCAGTGGGTTCTGGCTTTTATCATTGCAACAGTACTTTATGCGAAACTTGGTTATTTTTTCATCTTCATAAAGGGTGTTGGGTTGGCTCCGCTTGGTTTTCTTTTTATACCCTTTGCTGCTCTTGTCATTGTTTCATTTACAAATGCTTTTAACATCGCAGATGGGCTGGACGGACTAGCTTCAGGCCTTCTTCTTATCTGTCTAGGTGCATTTTTAACAATTTCCCAAAATCAGCTTGACGAGGCTTTGAGAACTTTCATAGCCATTCTCATGGGAAGCGTTTCGGCGTTTCTTTATTTCAATATCTATAAGGCAAGAATTTGGCTTGGTGATGTAGGATCACTTTCTCTTGGGGCCGTACTTGCGGTAATTGGACTTTTGACCGGTAAAATTATTGCATTGGCTTTTATTGGCGGAGTTTTTATTCTTGAAGTCGGTTCTTCCCTGGTGCAGATTCTAGGTAAGAAATTTCTAGGAAGAAGCATACTGCCGGTCTCTCCTTTTCATCTTTATCTTCAGAAAATCGGCTGGGACGAGCCAAAGATTGTAATGAGGGCTTGGCTATTAGGATTTTTCTTCGCTGTTTTGGGACTTTATATAGCCTTCATTAGATGAAAAGACTGGATATAATTCTTCTTGCCTCTGTTGTATTCCTAACACTTTTTGGTCTTTTTATGATATACGATGCATCTTCTTTCGTGGCGTTTAGAGATTTCGGCGATAAATATCATTATATAAAGAGCCAAGCTTTCTGGGTTGGCTTGGGTTTTTTATTTTTAATTCTTTTTTCTTTTTTTGACTATCATAAGCTATACAATCTTTCGCTGCCAATCTTTATTGTTGCGCTGATTCTCTTAACGCTAGTTTTTGTGCCGGGTATCGGATTATATATCCTTGGAGCGCACAGATGGATAAGTTTACGTTTTTTTATTATTCAGCCTGCTGAGTTCGTAAAGCTTGCACTTGCTATTTACCTTGCTTCTTGGTTATCAGCCAGAGAAAAGGGAAGATTTATCGCCTTTTTACTGCTTTTGGTTTTAGTTGTTATTCTAGTTATGCTTGAGCCCGATATGGGTACTGCCATTGTCATACTCACAGAGGCGCTTGCTGTTTATTTTTTATCAGGAGGAAACGTTTCTTATTTTGCGATTCTATCACCGATAATTCTGGCAGCAGGCTTTTTTCTTATTAAATTATCACCCTACCGATATAAAAGATTTGAGGCTTTTTTGAATATAAATCAGCCGATTCAGACATCTTCTTATCATGTAAAGCAAATACTGATAGCTCTTGGTTCAGGGGGATTATTCGGAGTTGGGCTTTCGAATTCTCTACAAAAATATGCATATTTACCTGAAACAACAACCGATTCAATCTTTGCAATAATTGCCGAAGAATTAGGTTTTGTAGGCGGTGTTTTTCTTATTGTTCTATTTGCAGTTATTGTCTGGCGCGGTTTTTATATTGCAATGAGAGCAAAAGATAACTTTGGAAAGCTTTTAGGGGGCGGAATCATAACTTTCTTGGGGGTTCAGATGATTATCAATCTAGCTTCGCAAACCGTTCTTTTGCCTCTAACCGGTATCCCTCTCCCCTTCATCTCCTATGGGGGATCGGCCCTTATAGTTGACCTTAGTGCAGTTGGAATTCTTCTTAATATTTCAAAACAAAGTATAAAATTATGAAAGTTGCAATCGTTGGAGGGCACTTAGCGCCTGCTTTATCTGTAGTCGATGTTTTAGGCAAAAATGTAAAGTTATTGTATATCGGACGAAAACATACTTTTGAGGCAGATAAGTCTTTTTCTCTCGAATACAAAACCATAACCGATCTGGGCATTGCCTTTTCATCTCTGACAACAGGCAGGTTGCAAAGAAAATTTACCAGACATACAATTCAATCTCTTCTGAAACTACCGATAGGATTTGGACAATCAGTAGCTATTCTTAAAAAATTTAAACCCGATGTGGTTTTAGGTTTTGGAGGATATTTACAAATCCCTGTAGTTTTAGCTTCATTTTTTCTAAGAATTCCGGTTGTACTTCACGAGCAGACTATGGAGGCTGGTCTTGCGAACAAAATCTGCTCTTCTTTTGCTGCACGAATTTGCATCTCCTGGGAATCTTCAGCAGATTTTTTTCCAAAAGAAAAGACAACATTGACTGGTAATCCCGTAAGAAAAGATATTATTCGTGAATCTCAAATTGTTAATCATAAATCACAAACAAACGAAGTATTGCCGTTAATTTATGTTACGGGCGGCAGTTCGGGTTCGCATTTTATAAATACCTTAATAGAGGGGTGTGTAGGAAAATTATTGGAGAATTTTAGGATTATTCATCAAACAGGCGATGCCAAAGACCATAATGATTTTAATCGGTTCTTAAGTTTTCGCAAAAAACTTCCTTCCAAAATTCAAGAAAGATATACTGTTGAGAAATTTATTTCTCCTTCAAAAGTAGGGAAAATTTTAAGAGATGCCACTCTTGTCATCGGAAGATCCGGAATAAATACCGTTACGGAATTGATGTTTACAGGCAAGCCTTGCATTCTAGTCCCCTTGCCGTTTTCCCAAAATAACGAGCAGTTCAAGAATGCCCTTTTTCTTAAAAAAATTGGACTTGCGGAAGTTATAAGTCAGAATTCTGCTACGTCCGATATGCTTTTGATACTTGCTAACTCGATGATTGGTAATATAGAGAAATACATAAAAAATGCCGATAAAGCAAGACGTCTTGTCGATTTAAACGCGACAAATAAAATAATAAAAGTTTTAGAGCATGAGGCAAAAAATCATTAGGAGAAATAAAAAATTCCCATCAAGAGTAGTTATTATCTGTCTATTTTTGATTGCATCTGTTTGTATAATTTTATATCTATATCTTTCTTTTTTTAAAAAACCTTTTATAGTCAGCCCTTTAGGCAAAAGTAATACTAAGGATATAGATATTGCAAATCTTCTTTATAAAGAAAATATTCCTTTCGCATCGGTTTCTATAGCTTCTGATTCTTCTTTTACTGTTAATCTTCTGGGTGGTGGAGAGGTGATGTTATCTTCAAAAAAAGATATAACAACTCAAATCAGCACTTTACAACTGATACTAAAACGGCTTACAATAGAAGGGAAAAAGATTAAGATTCTTGATTTTAGGTTTGATAAAACAATACTTAAGCTTTAACTATATATGAGTGAGGCGAAAATTGTAGTTGGTATCGATATCGGTACATCAAAGATTGTAACGTTAATTGCAAGAGTAGACGAAGCCGTAAATGTCTTAGGTGTTTCAGAGTCAAAGTCAGCGGGGATCAAAAAAGGCCAAATTGTTGATATAGATGAGGCAGTTACTTCAATAAACAACTCCCTTGAGGGCGCTGAGCGAATGGCTGGTTATTCTGCTTCGCATGTCGTAGCTTCAATTGGCGGAGCGCATATTGAGTCACTAAATTCCAAGGGGGTAGTCGCAGTATCGACTCCTGAGGGAGAAATTGCACAAAATGATTTAATTCGGGTCGTTGATGCAGCCAAAGCTGTATCTCTTCCATCAAGCCGTGAAATAATTCATGTTCTACCTCGCAGTTATACTGTGGATGGACAAGAAGGAATAAAGGATCCCATAGGCATGACCGGAATTAGGCTTGAAGTAGATACTCATATAATTTCTGCCAATACAACTGCTATTAGAAATTTAGAAAAAGCCCTTTCTGAAGTTGGGGTTGATGTGGACGGAGTCATTTTTAATGGTTATGCAAGCAGTCTTGCAGTGCTTTCTGAAACAGAAAGAGAATTAGGGGCAATTCTGGTTGATATGGGGGCCGGGACAACGGATATTTCTGTCTATGTGGATGGTTCAATTGCTTATTCCTCGGTTTTGCCCATCGGAGCAAGGCATATCACCAACGACCTGGCAATAGGACTGCGAATTTCCCTAGAAAGTGCTGAAAAGATAAAGCTTTTCTTATCCAGTTCTCCCAAGAAGCCTGTTAAAATCACAGAGGAAGAAACCGAAGCTACGGAAAAACCGAAAAACAGCGATGAGATTGACCTGTCCCATCTTCATATTCCCGAGGAGCTCAGCAAGGTTTCCAGAAAGACATTGGTAGATGGCATTATAAGGCCAAGACTCAATGAGATTTTTACATTCGTAGGGCTTGAAATTAAAAAAAGCGGTTTTGCCGGACAGACTCCTTCGGGTCTTGTTTTAACAGGGGGAGGGGCTTTGACGATTGGAGCAACGGACAGTGCGAAAAGGACTCTTGCCATGCCGGTTAGAATTGGACTCCCTACAAATATAAAAGGAATTATTGATGAAATTCAGACTCCTGCTTTTTCAACTGCAGTCGGGCTCGCAGCATATGGAGCAACTCTTGAACCTGAATCGTCCTTTCCCTTTGGATTAGCAATTCCCCAAGTACCAAATCTGCGTTTTAATAAAATACTCTCGCGTGCTATAGAAATTGTAAAGTCATTTATCCCCTGATTTAAAAGGGACTTGCAAAAGGGTTTTTTATCTGCTACATTTAGTGTGTCTATGCTTATTAAACCTCAAACTGCAAACTTTGCCAAAATAAGAGTGATAGGTATTGGTGGCGGCGGCTGTAATGCTCTCAGTTCAATGATCTCGCAGGGACAGATTCAAGGAGTTGATTTTGTGGCTCTTAATACCGATGCTCAAGCCCTTTTACTTTGTCAAGCAGCAACCAAAGTCCAAATTGGAGAAAATTTGACCAAGGGATTAGGTTCGGGAGGCGATCCTGAGATAGGAAAACAAGCAGCCGAGGAATCCTCGGAAAAATTAAAGGATATACTTGGAGGATCTGACATGGTATTTATCGCGGCAGGAATGGGAGGGGGTACAGGAACAGGAGCATCTCCTATTATTGCAAAAGTTGCTAAGGAAATTGGCGCGCTAACTATAGCAGTTGTTACAAAACCATTCACGTTTGAAGGAACAAGAAGAACGGTCGCTGCTGAGGATGGAGTTGAAGAGCTAAAAGATAAAGTAGACACCCTAATTGTCATTCCAAATCAAAGAATTCTTGACGTCGTTGATAAAAAACTTTCTCTTCTTGAGGCGTTTAAAGTCGCAGATTCTGTCTTAACACAGGGAGTTCAGGGGATATCCGATCTTATAACCTTGCCCGGGCTTATAAATGTAGATTTTGCCGATGTAAGAACAATAATGTCCAATGCAGGTTCTGCTTTGATGGGTATAGGAACAGGAGTTGGCGAAAATAGAGCCCAGGTTGCCGCAAGATCAGCAGTCGCATCTCCGCTTTTGGAAATATCTATGGATGGAGCACGGGGAGTGCTCTTCAATATTACAGGCGGAACGGATATTACTATGAGCGAGGTTGATGAAGCCGCAAAGATTATATCCGCTGCCGCGGATCCTGATGCAAATATTATTTTCGGCGCAACCGTGGATGAGTCAATGCACGATACAATAAAAATAACAGTTATCGCAACCGGATTTGACCAAGCCAGACAGGTGCTTAGAGAATTTGTTTCTGTTGAAAAAAAGACAGAAGAGGTTCGATCAACACCAACCGAGGAACCAACCACGGGAGAAGAAGACGTATTCGAAATCCCCGCATTTCTAAGACAGAGGAATTAAATCCTCATTTATAGAAATACTTGACATGACAGTATTTTAGTGCGATTATAGGGTTGTGAAAATCGGATTAAATAGCAGGAATTTAATCATAATACAGGCCGCCTTCTGGCGGTTTTTTTGTGACAGGAGGGAGGTGAATAATAAATGAATATTAAAAAATTTTTAATAGGGGGAGCAGCAGGAGTGTTGATGCTTGGAGCAACAATTGCCCCGGCATTTGCCGATTCTGTTTCCGTAAATTTTGAAAACCCTCCATATACACTTGGGACAATAAATGCACAGGATGGATGGAGCAGCTTAGGAGCAGCGGGATCAGGATGTGCTGTTTATGATCATGCAGTAAGCGCTAGCTTAGGCACTGCAGGTTTTGGATCTCAAAGTTTGAGAATCTCAAACGCTGTAACCAGCGGTTGTTTCGGCGATATGACATTTGCGAAACCACTAGTTGATTCTGTCGGAGAAACTGGCGCAACTGCCGGAACTTTTTCGGTAGGGACAAAACAAACTCATTTCGAAATGCAGTTTGATATCGCTTCAACGGTACCAGGCGCGCAACAACCGGGTTTGTTTATGTCAGTTTCCCCGGATAGAGGAGATGGATCCAGAATGAGCTATGTTGGATTTGAAGATGTAGCTGGCGGAATAGATATAATTTTCTATGACGTTCAGGGTATAGGTAATCCGGCAAATTTTGTCCTGACGGATCTTGGCACCTATGCGAGAACTCCTCATACAGTAAAACTCGTGATGGATGTAATCGACGGACCTTCAAACGACGTGGTTAAGATTTATGTTGATGGTGTTCTCAAACATACGGGTACAAGCTGGGAAAACTATTACAGATTCGATAGCGAAGCGTCTGCAGAGCAGTCTGTAAGGATTGTCAAAACAGCAATTTTTAGAACAGGCGGAGCAGCAGCGCCAGCAACAACAGGAAAAGGTTTCTTAGTAGATAATCTTTCCTTGCTTTCTGGACCAATTCTAGTTGGACCGCCAACTAATAAAAATCAATGTAAAAAAGATGGATGGAAAATCTTTAACAACCCATCTTTCAAGAACCAAGGTCAGTGCGTAGATTATGTGGAACATCATTCAAAAGATGAAGACCACGACAACAGAGACGATCATGATAACAACAATCATGAGGACAATAATAATCATGGAGACAAAGGAGATCATGGAAAGTCCAATGATTGAATAAAACCCTTGGTTCAAGTAAAAACAGACGGTTAACTCCGTCTGTTTTTCGTCAACTTAACAACTAAATTTAAGAAGATATATTTTTCATATTCGCATTCACAAAACAGAGGAATTAACCTACGAGCATCTGGATTTACGTGCCGGAATAATTTCGATAGATTACTTCCCCTTCATCAGTGCATATAAATGTCCTAGAATACTTATCCCCAAGAGACCAAGTCCCCAGCGTACCGGATGAGTACCTATGATTGGCGAAGCAATAAGAATACCTGCGCCTAACCCTCCAATAGCATGAACTAGGGAATTGTACTCCGGGTGATTTTTAAAATAATTTGTTGCCTTTTTGTAAAGCATTTTCTCACCTCCTTTTAAGTTACGTCCTACTTAAACTATATTACTATCTTTGCAATATAGTCAAATTCTTGAACTAAATTCGGTTTTAGGTTAGAATTAATTCATGTTTAAGCCCGTTTCCCCTAAAATAGATTTTCCAAAAATGGAAACAGATCTTTTAAAAAAGTGGCATAGGGAAGGTTTAGTTAATAAATATCTTCGCAGAAATGATTCCTCGGGGGAAAGATTTTCCTTCCTAGATGGTCCAATTACGGCCAATAATCCGATGGGAGTCCACCATGCGTGGGGGAGAACTTATAAAGATTTGTGGCAGAGGTTTTGGAACATGCGGGGTTACAGACAGAGGTTCCAAAACGGATTTGACTGTCAGGGACTATGGGTAGAGGTAGAAGTCGAAAAAGAACTCGGAATTAGAAATAAAAAAGACATTGAAAATTTAGTTCCCGGAAACAAAAAAGAAAGCATTGCCAAATTTGTAGTGCTTTGTAAGCAAAGGGTCCTCAAGTACAGTTCAATTCAATCCGAACAAAGCAAGAGGCTTGCTTATTTCATGGATTGGGATAATTCCTATTACACAATGTCGGATGAAAATAATTACATGATTTGGCATTTTCTAAAAACCTGTAATAATCGTGGGTGGATTTACAAGGGAAAAGACAGCGTTCCCTGGTGTCCAAGATGCGAAACCGCGATTTCACAGCACGAAATGCTAACAGAAGATTACAAAGAATTAACTCACGAAAGCGTTTTTTTCAAACTGCCGATTCTAGATAAAGGCTTTGAAAACACTTATCTTTTGGTTTGGACGACAACGCCCTGGACAATTCCAGCAAATGTCGCGGTTGGTGTGAACATCAAGGCATCATATAGAGTTTGGCAAAACAAAAAAACAAAAGAAAAAATAATTTTTATTTCTAAAGATGAGGAAGGAAAAGCTTCGATAAGGCTTTTAAAGAATAAAGAAATTGCAATTTCGGATTACGTCTTCAGCACCTTGGCAGACGAATTTAGCGAAGTGAAGGAGATAGAGGGGAAAGAGTTGGTGGGATTAAGATACGAAGGCCCGTTTGACAATCTTCCGTTGGTTGAAAGAGCAAGGGATGAAAACCCAAAAACTTTTCATACCGTTGTCGACGGATCAGAAATTGTCGTTTCAACGGAAGGGACAGGACTTTTGCATGTTGCGCCTGGTGCGGGAAAAGAGGATTTTGATCTGGGTAAAAAAGAAAAACTTTCAATAATTTCTTTAATTTCAGATGACGCATCGTATCTAGATGAAATGGGGGAGTTTAGCGGCAAAAATGCAAAAAAACATCCCGAGTTAATAATCGATTATTTAAAAAATCTCGAAAATGGGAAATTTCTGCTAAAAACAATGCCTTATGCCCATCGGTATCCTGCCTGTTGGAGGTGCAAAACGGAATTAGTTTGGAAGGTAACCCTAGAGTGGTATATAGCGATGGACAAAAAAGAAACGGGAAACGGAAAAACTTTAAGAGAGCAAATGATAGAAATTGCGAAGAAGATTGAATGGAGACCATCATTTGGCTTGGAAAGAGAACTTGATTGGCTCTCAAGTATGCACGATTGGCTGATAAGTAAAAAAAATAGGTATTGGGGATTGGCACTCCCCATCTACGAGTGCAAAGATTGCGGAAATTTCGAAGTAATTGGCAGTAAGGAAGAGTTGGAGAAAAGAGCGGTTGAGGGATGGAAAGAGTTCGAAGGTCATACTCCACACAAGCCTTACATCGATGAGGTAAAAATTAAATGTTCTAAATGTCAAAAACTAACACCACGAATTGATGATGTTGGAAATGTTTGGTTAGACGCGGGAGTTGTTCCTTTTTCTACTTATTTAGAACCGAAAACGAAAAAATTAAGCTACACAGGAGATAAAACTTACTGGCAAGAATGGTTCCCCCCGGATTTCATTACGGAATCTTTTCCCGGTCAGTTTAAAAATTGGTTTTATTCAATGATTGCAATGTCAACGGTTTTGGAAAAAACTAACCCTTTTAAAATGGTCTTAGGTTATGCTTCGATGCTTGCAGAGGATGGAAGGCCGATGCATAAATCCTGGGGAAATTCGATTGAATTTAACGAAGGGGCAGATAAAATCGGAGTCGATGTGATGCGATGGATGTTCGCAATCCATAATCCCGAACAAAATTTACTGTTTGGGTATAAAAAGGCTGATGAAACAAGAAGGAAATTTCACCTGATGCTTTGGAACGTTTATAACTTTTTTTTAACTTACGCCGAAGTCGATAAATGGAAACCGGGTAAATCAGAAAACAGTCAGAATGTATTGGATAAATGGATTTTATCAAGGCTTAATAAAGCTATAGAAATTACTACTAAATCGCTGGAAAAATATAATGCACAAAAAACTGCTGAAGAAATTGAAAATTTTGTTAATGATTTGTCGCTTTGGTATGTCAGGAGAAGCAGAGACAGAATAGGCCCATCGGCAGAAGACGAAAATGACAAAAACGCCTGCTACGGAACGCTTTATACAACTTTGATCACTCTTTCAAAATTACTGGCGCCGTTTACTCCGTTTTTGGCGGAAGAAATATTTACAAATTTAACTGGTAAAGAATCCGTGCACCTTTCCGATTGGCCGGAGTTTGATAAAAAACTTATCAATAAAGAGCTAGATGACGAAATGGAATATGCTCGAATGCTGGTTGAAGTTGCTCATGCGCGAAGAAAACAGGCAAACATAAAAGTTCGAATTCCGCTTAAAAAAATGGACTATAACGGCCCGAAAGAATTATCAAAAGAGGTATTAAAAGTTGTCATGGAGGAACTCAATGTTTATGAATTAAGTTTTGTTAAAAAAACGGACGAATTTTCCGTTTCTGCCGATACCGGAGAAACAAATCAGGATTTGGATTTTGGCTTGGCTAGAGATATCGTCAGGCAAATCCAAGAACAAAGAAAAAGCCTCAAAACAAAATCAGACGAAAAAGTTAACGTTGAAGTTCCTTATTGGCCTGAAGAGTTTTCTGATTACATTAAAAAGAAGGCCTTGGTTAAGACTTTGAAAAAAGGAGAAGAATTTTCAGTTAAACGTGAATGAACAAAAGTCTTTTTAGACAAGCGGATTGGGGAATCTTGATTCCTTCCATAATACTTTTAATCTTAGGGCTAACGACCCTCTTTTCCATAAACTTTGATTTATTTAAAATGCAGCTTTCCTTTTCCCTAGTCGCAATTTTTGCATTCTTTATATTCTCTCAAGCCAATTACCAAGTTATCCGAAATTATAGTTTTCCAATTTATGTCGTATCGCTTTGTCTACTACTACTGGTTTTGGTAGTTGGCATAGAAAGCAGAGGATCTGTTAGGTGGTTTGAAATCCTGGGATTCAGAGTTCAATTCTCCGAACTTCTCAAGCCATTTCTTGCTTTTTCTCTTTCATCTTTTTTAAGTAGCCGTGATAATCAATCTTTTAAAACATTCTTTCTGACATCTGTCTTCTTAATGCCTATTGTTTTGTTAATTTTTCTTCAGCCGGATTTGGGAGACGCAATGGTTTTATTCTTAGTAACAGTTTTATCGCTTATTGTTGTTGGATTACCTCTTAGGTTTTTTTTCTTATCCTCCATTTTTCTCGTAGCCGCCTTGCCGGTTATTTGGAAGTTTATGCGTTTTTATCAAAGGCAGCGTATCTTAACTTTTTTCCATTTGAATGTTGATCCGCTTGGTTCTTCTTACAATGCCATACAGGCGGTTATTGCAGTTGGTTCGGGAATGTTTTTAGGAAAAGGCTTGGGTCTTGGGACCCAATCGGCGCTTCGTTTTTTACCGGAGAGACATACTGATTTTATCTTTGCAACTCTTTCTGAAGATTTAGGATTCGTAGGGGCAGTTATTATTTTGGCGACCTTCGCTTTCTTGCTATATAGAATCTTTCTTATATATAAGAATGTCGATGATTTATTCCCAAGAATATTTGCAATTATTTCATTTTTTCTAATTCTTACCCCCTTTTTCATCAATATTGGTATGAATATAGGAATAATTCCAATCGTTGGAGTCTCGTTGCCGTTTATCTCCTATGGCGGGAGTTCTCTCCTTTCCAATTTTATCTTACTTGGGTTTCTTTCTTCTCTAGGCAGGTCTACATCTAGAAAAGACGCTCTGGAAATTAGATAATAAATTTGATACAATTGATGCTTATGGAATACGTTGTTATTCGATCCGGCGGGAAGCAGTACAAAGTCAAAGAAGGCGATACCATCGAGGTTGACAAAATCATAAGCGAAAAAGATAAGGAAATCGTAATTGATGATGTTCTTCTTTGGGTGTCTGGAGAAAAGGTAAAAATCGGAAAGCCGAAACTCCCTAATGTAAAAGTTAAAGCAAAGGTTTTAGAGCAGAAAAAAGGAGAGAAAATAAAGGTTGGCAAATTTAAATCAAAGGTACGTTATAGACGCGTTGTGGGATTTAGGCCGCTCTTGACAAAGGTTAAGATTGAAGAGATTAAGACAAAAAAAGACTGATGTATTTTGACCCTCTTGACCGTTGTGAAAACTACTGTTATAATGCCTTTAATTTTCACATCGAGTTTTAATTTTTAATATGGCGCATACAAAATCACAGGGAGCAGTTAGGGGTAATAGAGATTCAATATCCAAGCGTTTGGGTGTTAAAGTTTATGGTGGGCAAAAAGTAAACGCCGGGAATATTCTCGTAAGACAGAAAGGAACGAAGTTTTTCAGCGGAGAGGGAGTTTTGATGGGGCGAGATTTTACTCTGATGTCTCTTAAGAGCGGTGTCGTATCCTTTAAAACTGCAAAAGGTAAGAGGGTAGTAGACGTTTTATAGCTATGGAAGAACAACAAGAGAGAATTTTTGAATTAGAAACAGATTTACTGCAAGCCAATCCTCTTCAGCCTCGGGGCGTAATCTCTTCAGAGTCTCTAAGCGAGCTGGTCGAATCTATAAGAGAACAGGGGATATTAGAGCCTTTAGTTATAGCAAGAACACCTGCGGGTTACCAGATAATTGCAGGTGAGAGAAGATGGAGAGCTGCAAAAATTTTGGGACTTGCTAAGGTTCCTGTTGTTGTTAAAGATACCTCTCCTCAGACCATGCTTGAGATGTCAATTGTTGAAAATATTCAGCGTGAGGACCTAAATCCAATAGAAAGAGCACTTGCTTATAAAAAGCTTATTGATGATTTTGGTCTTGGTACAAACGATGTTGCAAAAAAAGTTGGAAAAAGTTCTCCTTCGGTTTCAAACACAATGAGGCTTTTGACCCTACCAGATGCGATAAAAGACGCTTTAATTGCAGGGGTTATAAGTGAGGGTCATGTTCGGCCTCTTATTTCTCTTGGGGATCAAAAATTAATGCTGGACTTGTTTAAAAGAATACTTCGTGAAAATAGTACTGTTAGGCAAACCGAGGATATGGCGCGTCGGGCAAAAGCCGACATTGAGAAGAAAGAGCCTCGTACAAGCCGAGATAAACTTTGGATTCCGGAACTTGATGAAATGGCAAAGGAATTGGAAAAAAATTTAGATCTTGACAGAGTGGCGATAAGTCAGTCAAGAAGTCTTGCCCGAATAATTATTCTCGTTCGAGGTGACGCTGATGAAACTACACCCAAAATTAAGGGGATTTACAACGCCTTGATAAAAAATACTCCGAAGAAGGAAGAAGCTTAAGGGCTTTTTATAAGTCCTAATTTGCTTAAGGGCCAGTATGCAAAAAAGGACTTGCCAATAATTGATTTCCTCGGAACAAAACCCCATTCTCGCGAGTCGGAACTGAAGGATCTATTATCTCCCATTGCGAAATACATTTGGTCTGGAACGGTTATTTCTTCTCCTTCTTTAAGAAAAGATCCGCCATATGTTAAAACGTTTTGCTCCAGATAGCTGCTCTCATCAATTTTATCCCCGTTTAGATAAACATAGCCGTTTTTAATAAATATTTTGTCTCCCGGTATTCCGATAATTCTTTTGATGTAGTCTTTTTCGGGGTCGGGAGGAGCCTTGAATACAACTACCTCGCCATGCTTAGGATCCCCAAGGTTAAGAGAAATTATGTTGGTTAAAATATATTCCTTATCCCAGAAATTGGGATACATCGAATCACCATTTACCTGAAATGGGCGGAATAAAAATACATAGACGACAAGAAATACAGCCGCTGTGAGAAGAAGAGTTTGCAGGATATCAAGCAGAAATAGATATATTTTTCGCAGAATTGACAAAAGCATATCTTTCATTGTCTAAGATTTAGTCTTTTTTGTCAATGAGAATAAGATATGCTAAGATATCCCAGGGACGCATAGCTCAGTTGGTTAGAGCGTTGCATTCACATTGCAAAGGTCTCTGGTTCGAGTCCAGATGCGTCCACAAAGATTTAAAGGTGGTTTTTTAAATACCCAATGTCATACAAGAGAACATCATAGGCCTTATCGCTTAGCAGTGCTCCGTAAAGTTTGCCTCTCGTAGAGTTTAAAATTTTCTCAAGGGTGCTCAGTTCCATAAGAGAGACTTTTTTAAGTCTTCGGTTGTAGTTTCGCTGCGCATCTTTGGTGAGACTAATAAGGCCATCTGCTAACGCGCCGTTAATAAGACTAAGACTTTTTGCCTTTTTTATATCATCGATTAGGGTTTGAAATTTAACATTTTTTTCACTCATGGAATTATTAGAGTTTTGATTGTCAAATTTAACTGTTAAGGTCTCGGGTGAATCCGGGCTTATCAATCCTGTTTGATTCGCAATTTTTACCTGTCCATCCTTGTCGTAAAGATATGTCTTAATGTCATAAGCTTGAGTATTAGCGGATGTTAAAATAACTTGATAGGTTCCATTTATCGGTTTCTTGAAATAAAAGATTTTAATAGGGGGTCCGCTTTTTTGGCTTGCATCAGTATCGTTTACTAGGGGGCTTTGTATAAATTGTTCACCCTGGAGATTGTTATTTAAATCCTTGAGCGAAATATTGATGTTTGGATCTGTTACAAGCATAATATAAGATAAATCTGTATTTGAGGGACTGTATTTTCCAAGAGAAAGAAAAGTATTTAGGTATCCATCATTAAGGGTGGTCCTGTCATAGAAGGGATCATTTATGTTGAAAGTTTGTCCATTTATGCCTTTTGCTACGATAAAATGACCGGGTTCTTCCAATATATCTGGAATTTTATTGTTGATATCAGCGGTTAAAACAGTATCGTCTGAAGTAGCGATTCTCGTATACTCTAGTGCATCAAATAAACTTATTCCGTTTGTGCTTTTTGCAAGCTTAGATAATCGGGCAAGGGCTAGCCAATTCACTAATCCATTTCCTATGTAGCCGTCATTTTGGTTTTTAAGCCAGGTATTAAGGGTTCCTGGGTCAAGAGAAGTTTCATCGGGAAGCTTGTTTAGCCCGTAATATCTAAAAACCATCGCCGCCGAAGTCAAAGCACATCCCCAGGAATTAATTGTAGGATTGGATGGGCTCCAAAGATTTGCAGAATCGTAAATTTGAGAACCCCACTGACTAGAGGTTTGTTTTAACAAGGGGACAGAAAGATCAAGGGATTGATTGTTGGCTAATCCATATATATAAATACCCTTTTCAGTTGCTGCATATAAAACATTAGAATCATTTACTGGAACCAGCAGTCTTTTAACACCAACATTATTAGGTAAGCCGTTAGTTATATCTGTCCAAGTTGAGCCACCATCTACTGTCATATAAGCACTAGTTTCAATACCAAGATCTTCACCAGCATACACAGTATTGGGCCGCACGGGATCACTAATCAACGCCTTATAAACATTGTTAAGACCACCACTGGAAATTACCCAATTAATACCACCGTCCGTGCTTTTATAGACACCAGTATTATCGTTTGCATATAAGTTATTTGAATTGAAAGGATCGATAGCTAATGCATAGAACACCCCATAATTTCCATAATTTGATATGTTAGTCCAATTTATTCCGCCATCAATGCTATTATTAATTCCTTGATTACTTCTAGTATAGAGAAGATTAGAATTGAAAGGATCTCTTCTTACTACCGTTGGATCGCAAGGTAGTCCAACTCCTCGGGTCCATGAAGCGGCAGCATTTGTGCTTTTGTAAACTGAACCACAATTCGAAGCAATTCCGACATACAGGACATTGGTATTGGGATCGATTATCATGCTTTGAACATCAGCGGGTGGGCCACCAAGCCCAACATTTGTAATTCCATTATTAGCAAGTGTCCATGTTGCGCCACCATTGGTACTCTTAAATATTCCTGGATTACCACTGCCTACGCCTACTCCTCCTGCATACACAATGTTACTGTTGCTCGGGTCGACCACTATGTCAGTGAAGTAACCCGCAAGATTTAAAATACCATTATTAATCGCATTCCATGTTGTGCCACCGTCCGTGCTTTTAAATATACCGTAACTTACTGTCCCCGCATATAATATATTAGGATTATTGAGATCTACAGCAAAACTATGAATTGTATAATTACTTAAACCGACATACGTCCAAATCCCTGCTGTCAATTGAGTGGCATAAATTTTAATAGGCAAAAGAAGAGTAAATAGTATAAATATTGAAACAATAATAATCCTTAGGGCAATCGGATTTTTCATTTTAGTTAATTATTAGTATTAAATTATTTATTTGTCAATATCCATTATTCTCGCTATAAATTTTATTTTGGTAGATAATTTTAAAAACCTCAAATTGACCAGCAGTAAATATTTTTTTTTGTTTTTGTATGAATCTTGAAAGATCAGTATCCAATATATAATTTCCCTGAGTAATTACATATTTAACTTTTTTTTGTTCTAATTCAGCAATGATTGTTTCATCATCGTAAAAATGCCAATTCGGTAGGAAATATAATGCATCCCTAGAGGGATTAGGTCGATTTAGAATAAAATAAAACAATGGAGAGTAAGGATATGCAAAAATATAATCGTCTTTTTTTGTCTCACTTTCTATAAATTTAGCTACTTTAATAATATCTTTACTATCTTTTTTCGTAATCATTATTCCCTGTGTTCTCGGAAGATCTAAATAGGTATCATATCTATAATAATAATTTTCATAACGATAGCTCTTTGTAAAAAGAGTAAGATAAAAACCCATTAAAACCATTACCGCTACAGTTATCCTTAAGAAAAATTGTTTTTTTTTCTTAATGGGGAGCAGTAGGAATGAAATTAATACCATTCCTAAAAAAGGATAGGAATGAAGCAGATCGCTTTGAGGGTAAATTGATACAAAAAAACCAATTACTGCTGTCGAAGAAAAGGCAATAATCTTAAAATCCTTATCTCTCTTAAACCACATAATCAAAACAGTAAAAAGCAGCAATACAGGTAAGTAATACGGAAGTAGTTTAAAGATGCCGGTCGGTTTGAATATAAAATTAATAGGAGGATAGCTAAAAACTATGGTTTGCGTAAATCGCTTACTAAAATTAATAAAATCAAAAAGTCCCTGAATGTTATTTCTTAAAAAGAAATAATAAACCCAAATTAGGGTTGTGCTAATCCAAATTTCCTGCAGGATTAGAAAATTTTTCATCTTTTGTTGTAAGCTTTCTTTTCTTCCCCAAAATAAAAGAAAGTTAAATAAAATTATAAAAGCAACACCAAAATTCTGTTTGAACGATAGGGATAAGGCTAAAAAGATACCTATTGCAACTATGTAGCGATATCTTCCTTGTGGTAACCAGTAAATATAAGTAAGTACTAATAAAAAGGCAAGTAGAACATTAGCCCACATAATATTTGGAATATTAATTAATGGATAACCGAAAGAAACAAGAGATAGAAAAGAAATAATAATTACATCTAGACTTACTTTCAATTTATTGAGATTCCAAAAAGCTATTGCAATAATTAGAACACATATAAAAACAGTAAATAATCTCCCTATTAATATAGATGGACCAAAAGCTTTAAATAGAAAGGCAAGTATATAAAAAAATGTTGGACCATACTGAAGAGAAAAATTTCTATAAGGGACTTGTCCGTTAAATATCCTTTCCGCTGAATGTAGAAAATACCCCTCGTCAAGAAACACCAATCCTTTATTAGCAAAAATAAGGTAATAAGTCAAAGCTAAGACTATAAGAATAAGTTCAAATTTAAATAAACTTTTTATTTTTATCATCGTATTATTATAGCATTCTTCTTTGGTCTAAGAGATAGTAAGTGTTATAATCTTACAGGCTATATGACAATCTTATTTCTTATAAGGTTATTTTATCCACATATTGGCGGTGTGGAGAAGCATGTACTGGAAATTTCAAAGCTTCTTGTTGAGAAAGGACACTCAGTAACTGTTCTGACCGAGCAGTACGACAATCAATTGAAAAAAGAAGATAAAATAGATGGAGTAAAAATAATCAGAATTGATAATGGGAAAGAAAATTGGTTTAAAAAATTCAGAATTTGGAGACAGCTTTGGGCATACAGACATCTTATGAAAAACGCTGATATTGTTCATTGTCACGATATTTTTTTCTGGTATCTTCCATTTAGGTTTTTATATCCTTCAAAAAAAGTTTTTACTACCTTTCACGGATACGAAGGAAACAAGATCCCCGGATTTAAATCAAAATTAATGCATAAAATCGCAGAAAAACTTTCAAAAGGTAATATCTGCGTAGGTGATTTTTTGAAAAAATGGTACGGCACAAAACCGACTTTCGTAACCTACGGGGCAGTGGATTTAAATAAGTTCAAAGGCAAAAACAGTAGAAATGAAGCTATTTTTGTTGGAAGATTAGAAGAGGAAACAGGCATTATGAAATATTTGGAGGCGATGAGACTTTTAAAAGATAAAGGAATTAACTTACCTCTAATCGTCCTGGGAGAAGGTTCTTTAGAAAATAAGGCAAGAGAATATGCTAAGAAAAATTCTTTATATGTAAACCTCAAGGGATTCGTTGAAGATGTAGAAAAATACATAAACTCAGGAAGGTATATTTTTGTTTCCCGCTATTTGGGAATTTTGGAAGCTATGGCTGCGAAAAAACCGGTTTTTGCCGTGTACAATAATGACATTAAAAAAGATTATCTTAAAATGGCGCCTTTTGCAAATTATATTTCAATTTCAAAAAATGCGAAAGATTTAAGTCAAAACCTAATAGGATTAATTAACCGGAAAAAAATATTGGATACGGATAAAGGATACGCGTGGATTAAGGATAGAACTTGGGACGATATGGTTAGCTTCTATCTACGCCTTTGGGATATTAAATAGTGTCTCAGCATATAAACCAAACCAATAAATAAAATAGTTAAGATAGAGACTGCGCTTACTATTTTTGCTAACTTAAATAAGAATAAATCTTCATATTTAAGTTCAATTTTTTGCAATCCCGTAGGAAGAGTGGCTGTAATAACGCCCCGCTTGTCTGTTTGGACGGGAATAAATTTTCTATTGCTTTTTAAGGACCAGCCGGGAAAATATAAAGTGTTCTCCTTGATATTAACAGAAGTTTTTGCATCCACGAGATATTGATGGTCTATGGAAGTTCTGGATAAATTTTTTACCGTTCCCTTGCCATTCAGAATTTCTAAATGGGAGTCGGGGATTTTAGAAAACCATAATTCCTTTGGATCCACCCACCTGGGAAGCGCGTAGAAATGTTCATCGCCCCATTTTATTCCAATAGCAAGATTTTGCCTTAGAACAGAATCGTCTATTGCCGGAATTACCCTTCGCTGACCCCAATTTAAAATTGTCGTGCCAATAGCAAATAAAATAAGAACGTAAATGACCCAGTTTTTCTTTAAATATATAAAGCTAATGTAGCCCGCAAGGATAGAAGTGTAAAATGCAATTATTATCAAAAGACGCTGTGAGCCAGCCAGGTTTACTATAGGTAAATAGCGCCAGATACTAATAGAGTAAGGAGTAATAAGGAATAAGGTAAAAATAAATAATACTATCCAAAAGACCACCTTGTTTCTATATTTTTTTCTTATTTTATTTTTCATTAATAATGCTATTATTATAAATACCACCAAAATCTGTGCATAGCCCAACAGAAATGAAAGTTCTCCTTTTGGGCCTTGGAAAAGCAGACCATATCTCCATGGAGAATAAAGAAGATCTATTATCTCCGGGAAATAAAAATTGTTAATCGGATCGGTAGGATAAGCTGTAGTAAACATATACGGCCGGTAAATCAAAGGAGCTGCCCATTGGTATGCTGATATAAGCAGAGAAACAGCAACTATTCCAAAAGAGTAGAATAATCCTTTGGAGATTTTTTTGGTTTCGAGAATAATATAAAGAGGTATCGTCGGGATCAAAAATATCCCAACAAATATGTGGCTTAGCATTGTAAGTCCAAGGGAAAACCCCGCAAACAAAAGATTAATACTTTTTTTATCAGTCAGAAATTTATTTAAGAAATAAAATACAAGCGGAATAAAGGTGTAGGCCAGAATTTCTCCGATAGTTACCTTAAAGTGAAGAGAAATTAAATGGTAAGGGGTAAATAAATAAAAAATCGACGCGCAAAATGCTGTGAGAGAATTTTTAAAAAAGTTTTTTGAGAATAAATACATAAATATCCCCGAAAAAACAAAATTAGAAGCGAGAAATAGCTTCAAACTGTCTATGAAAGAAAAATTGAAGAAATGGAATAACGAAATGATGTAGTAGGGTAAGGTATAATTAAACGCAAATAAAGGATATCCATAAGTTGCATTCAAATCAGCGGCCCACGTCGGCATAAGGTTTCCTTGTGAAAGGAGGCTGTAAAATTCCATAGTTCTTCTTACATGAATATCAAAAGCTCCGCTTTCGTAAGTTCCAGCCCTAAAAATGCTTATTATTGGTAAAATGGAGATGATTAAAAGAAGAATAAAAAGATTTATCTTTTTTTTTGGATAAATGTATCGATAGATAATCGTTCCTGCTAGTACCAAGAGCGAAGTAATTACATTGACAAAAACCATTCTGTAAGGATCTATCATAGAGATACTATATCATTTTAATTCATACAAATAATACGATGAGCCTGAATAAGGGACAGCTGAGTAATATGACAAAAGGTTATATCTTCTAGGTTCGCAATCGGTTATCCCCAGCTTATCGCAAAACCAATTTATGTCTCCATTTTTTATGAATAATTTGGTCACTCTTTTTGCCTTTAATAAGCTAATAGATATACTATTTTTGTCAAAAATATTATTAACGTCAATGTAGTTAAAGTCCGCATAATAATGTCCAAATATTCCATACGTTGCTACTAAGTCGTTTTTCTTGATAAATCCGTTAAATTTATGATCAAAATCATAATAACTTGAATTGTCTCTGGAAAGGGTTCTTGTTAAGTATTTATTTTTGTCTGCTAAACCTATTCCATAAGGTAAAATTAACAAGCTACTTATTAAATAATAAGTAAGCATAAATAATAAAATTATGGAGATAGCGTATTTAATAAAGCGATTTTTATAAACGATTTTATATAAGGGTAAAGAGAAAATTATAATTGCGATTGAATATAACCCAAGTAAATATCTGCCGTATGGATAATTAATAAATATATATAAAATTGTTAGCGTAATAAAGAATAAAAATATTCTTACCTTTGTAAGAATAAGTATTGTCTCTTTAAATTTATATATAAAAAATATTATTCCCAAGAAAAATAACGGGCTAAATATTTTTAAGTTATTAAGACTTAATAAGCTTGAGTTTAATGTAAGGTAATTAAATAAACCTAGATTAACAGTACTCTCCAGTAGATCTCTTTTCATGAGTGCTGGATATATGGGATTACCTGTTAAAATAAACGATCTTAGGAACCAAATAGAAGGCGTAATAACTAATCCAAAAACATATATAAGAATATGGTTGATAATTTTAAATCTATTCTTAAGACTACCAACTGCTATATAAAAAAGAGGCACAACAATAAATGCAATCGTCCATAATTTCGTAGCGATCATGCCTCCAAAAATAAATCCTGACAGGGCAATTAGTTTTACACTTAATGATTTGTTTTTAACAAGAATAATCGTAGATAACAAGAAAAGAAAGATCCATTGGAAGTCAGTATATTGAGATGAGGTTTCTCGTATTACCTCAGGTGTCGTTGCAAGTAGTAACGGTGCAATAATTACAAATTTATATTTTTTTTCTTTTGATAGTGAATATAATAACGACAAAACTAAAATGTAAAAAATAAAGTGAATATACCTTGCTGTTTCTTTAGATCCTAAAAATATTGAAATTAAGTAGCTCATTTCCGCCAGCTGGGGACTTTGGGAAACCATAATTTGCTCCCTGGATGGCAGCATTATAGTATGATTTTTTAAATATTGAACAGGAAGATCTGTATGGTACTGGTCTTCTCGAATCTCAGGTGACTGTAACCTTAAGATCCCTATAAAAATAAACAACGTTATCCATATAAAAACCCATCTGTGTATTTTGAAATCGTTAAATAGTAGTTTTTTAAATTTATTTAATTCTTTTATGTTTTTTTTCAGTAAACGCAAGGGAAAAAAAGATAGTAGTATCACTAAGATTAAATATAATGTAATTATTGTTGGGTACAAAAGAGAAAACAAACCAAAGGTTGCTAGGCCAGTTCCGACAAATATATAACCTAAGGCAATTTTTATAAATATTTCTTGTTCATGAAAACTATTTTTGCTTAATAATATATTTTTTATTTTAGATCCTAATAGATAGAAGATTGTGATTAACCCTAGGGAAATGGTTACATTAATTATTAGATTTGAAATAAACGATACGTCAGGGTGAGATCCTATGTAGTCGAGCTGAAGGTAATTATAATTATTGATTAGATTGCGAATTAACTCCATTTAGGCTGCTGTAAGGATTAGTTAACTTAGTGTATTGTAGAATAGAAGATGCTATAATTTCAATCATTAATCATGAAAATTTCTCTTGTCATAACTGTATTAAACGAAGAAAAACATATAGGAGAATTGATAGATTCTATAGCTATCCAATCCAAATTACCTGATGAAATAATTATTGTGGACGGAGGAAGTAAAGATAAGACGTTGGACATAATTAAAAAAAAATCTTTATTGTATAGCAGTAAATTAAATATTAAATTATCAGTCAAGAAAGGAAATATACCTGGCGGAAGAAATGAAGCAATAGATATTAGTAGCGGGAATATAATATTATCTACCGATTCGGGTTGCATCCTTGATAGAAAATGGGTCGAAAATATTGTAAATCCGTTTAAAGATAGTAAGGTAGATGTTGTAGCGGGTTACCATAAAGGACTATCGAAAAACGTATTTCAAAAATGTCTTATCCCATATGTGCTTGTTATGGCGGATAAAGTCGAAAAGGAATTTCTTCCAGCAACCAGGTCTATGGCATTTAAAAAATCAGTATGGAAGAAGATTGGAGGATTTAGAGAAGATTTAAAAGTAAGCGAAGACTATGATTTCGCAAATAAGTTAAAAAAACATGGGTTTAAGATCACATTTATCAAATCTGCAATAGTCAGTTGGATTCCAAGAAATAACTTAATAGATTCTTTTATAATGTTTTTTAAATTTGCTTTCTTTGATACAAAAGCTGGAATCTTACGTCCAAAAGCAATTTACATACTCCTTAGGTATTTGTTTGTTTTCTATCTAACGGCTCTAAACATTATAATGAGGTCTTATGCTCTCTTGTTTTTTACCATACTTTTATTTTTATCTTATATTTGTTGGTCTATAGCAAAAAACTATAGATATGTTAAGGACTGTAAGGCTTTTTTCTATCTTCCGATACTTCAATTTACTTCTGATTTTGCTGTAATCCTAGGTACAATAAGTGGGTTATTAAGAAAATTAAATATTAAAACAATACTTGAGGTAGTAATTAAAAACAAGGGTGTTTTGTTTATCTTGGGATTATATGTTCTAATTGAACTATTATTATTGCCTCTCGGGGTTCCTAATAATAGTCATCCGTTTGCTTATTTTATGGATGAATGGCATCAGTCTCAAGCGGTCAGGGATCTTTTTAGATATGGCACTCCAAACATTGCTGGTGCTGCCAACGGCTCTATTTTTCAATTCTTCTTAACTGGTATTTATCTTATTCCTTTTTATGTTTTTGGTATCGTAAACCCTTTTGCGATAAAATCTTCTGTAATAAATTTACCTGTTCAGCAAGCGCTTTTTGAGATATTGAGATTAAACACATTACTATTTGGAATCCTTTCAATAATATTAATTTCCTACATTGGCAAAAAATATTACAAGATAAATACATTTCTTGTTGCATTTTTTTTTACAGTTAATCCAATCTGGCTGATACTTAGTAATTATTTTAAGTATGATATCGCTCTATTATTTTGGATAATTCTCTCATTCTTATTCCTTTTAAGATTTTCCCATAAGCCTACTCTCACGAATTATATTATTGCGGGAATTTTCTTAGCACTTTCTCTGTCAACCAAGGTTAGTGCAATCGCCTTGTTGCCAGCGTATGTAATCGTATTTTTTTTATTCCACGAAGGGTTTAAGAAATGGCCCAAATTTATAATAACAGGATTATTAGTTTACCTATTAATCTTTTTATTTTTTGGAATTCCTGATTTACTTTTAGGAAAAGGTAGCATAGTAGAATATCTTAACTCAAATCTTGTAAGAGCTCCTTCTCAGACTTCGAATAATTATAACCTAGGAATGCACTATCTACCTTTTCTGATTTTTAAAATTTACCCCGTCAGCTTTGGCCGTTTTCTGTGTCTAGCGTTTATTGCTTCAGCAGTTTTATTCTTATCCTATTGCATAAAGAAAAAAATATTAATAAAAATTCTTTCAAAAAATTTTAGATTAAAGAACGCGAACTATTTTGTTCTTTCCTTATGCTTTTTACTGCTTTCTGTAAGCTTATATCCTCTAAAATTAGGAGCAGCGGGAAATAGGATTCTCGTTCTTCTGCCTTTCATTGCCATAACGACAGTCCTGGGCATTAAATTTATCTATAATAGAACGAAATTTTTGTTAATAAGGTATTTCTTTATTACTATAATTGTAGCTTTAGGATTTTTTCAGTCTTTTGAAACATTTTCATTTATTCATATAAAATTGTCCACTGATCCGAGGGTTAAGTCTTCAAATTGGATTATAGAAAATGTTTCCTCAAAAAGCACAATTGGAATAGAAAGTATACCGATATATCAATTATTGCCTGATGTAATCGTTAGGGAGTTTTATTTAAAGCAATATGGTAAGGCCAAAAATTACAGATTCGAGTATGAAGTTATCAGCAGTAAAAGCGTAAAGCTGCCAAAGACGATCGTGTTAAGCAACGACGAAATTGAAAGTAAGTATATGAAAAAGTCGGAAAAAAAAGAATTAGTAACTAGATTAAAAAAAGAAAATTATAAAAAAGTTGTAGAATTTAAGCCGGATTTTAAGTATTTCAATATTTTAAATAGTGAGCTTGATTTTTATATGTCAGGGCTTGCAATCGCTCCAAACGGTATCTCTGTATTTAGTAAAAATTAATATGAGAGAAAATATTGCTATCGTAGTTCCTTCGTACAGAGAGTTTAAAAACATACCCGTTCTCATTACGGGAATTAGAAAAATTCTTCCAGAATCAAAAATTATAATCGTAGATGATTCGCCAAAAGATGAAAATTTAA
>JAMCYD010000041.1 GCA_023473785.1 Patescibacteria group bacterium | reverse complement strand
TTATTTTTCCTTTGATTTTGTCGTAGTCAAAGGCATGAATCGGGTTTCCCAATTCAAACATGACATAGTTTGTAATATCAACGATATTGTTAATCGATCGCTGTCCTATTTTTGTTAATTTCTCTTTCAGCCAAATGGGTGATTCCTTAACTTTTATTCCATCGATAATAATTCCTGTAAACCTGGGATTTATTTTATAATTCGTCTTTACCTTAAAAGGCAGGGTTTTTTTTGGTTTGTTTTTGCTTAAGTCTATCTTTATTTTTGGGTATTTAATCTCTTTGTTTTCTATCGCCGCGATTTCCCGCGCAATCCCAACCATTGACAAAAGATCCGGACGATTAGGAGTTATTTCAAGTTCAAAAATGACATCGTCTTTTGTTTTTTCAATCTTTTCGACGCCAAGTCCTACTTCACTGAGTCTTTCTCCAAGCTCTTGCGGAGAAAGCGTAATATTTACGTATTCTTTTAGCCAAGATAACGGTGCTAGCATAAATTTCTGTTTTTAATTAAATCGAATGCTTTTTTTGCCATCTCTCTTGTTAGTAAAGTTCTATTAAGAGAGCTAATCTCTTTAAGAGAAAACCATCCTGCCTCGCTTGTTCCGGAATCCATATTGGTATTTATCGTTCCTTTAACAAATTTTGCAACATATCCAAGTTTCACAACGTGATTTCCTGTTTGTTCAATACAGCTCATAACAATTGGGCGATCGGATATTATTTTTATTTTGAGTCCCGTTTCTTCCAGCACCTCTCTTATGGCAGCATCTTGTGGTTGTTCTTTTTCGTCTATTCCACCGCCAGGGAAACCCCACACATCGTGGTATCTGTTTTTGGGGTCATTGGGATAGTTTCTCTTAACAAGAAGCATTTTGTTATTTTTATTGAAGATAATAGCTACTGCCGGAATTACTTTTTTTCTCATAGTTAAAATTGTTCTAAGATTCTCAAATCCGGATTGGTCAAAAGGCGCAGGTCGTTCATTTGATATTTTAAAGTAACCATCCTCGATAAGCCTGTTCCGAAAGCAAAGCCTTGCCAAAGGTTAGGGTCGATTTTTACGGCCTTTAATACATTAGGGTGAATCATCCCCGCGCCTAAAATTTCTATCCAGCCGGAGTTTTTGCAAAAACTGCAGCCTTTCTCCTTACAAATAGAGCAGCTTATATAAGCTTCTGCTCCCGGTTCAACGAAAGGAAAATTATGGCAGACAAATTTTACTTTGGTTTCTTTACCGAAGAATTCTTTCAGAAAGAAAGTTAAGGTTCCGAAAAGATCACTTAGGGTGACTTTCTTGTCTATCATAAAACCCTCAAGCTGCCAAAACTCAAAACCATGAGAAGTATCAACCTGTTCGTAGCGGAAAACTTTTCCCGGAACGATAACTCGAAGGGGCGGCTTCATTTTTTCCATTACCCTTATTTGCATGTTTGAAGTTTGGGTTCTGAGAATTATCTCTCCCGGCGTTACCTTGCTTTTACGTGTGTCAAGATATAGAGTTTGCTGGGTATCTCGGGCGGGATGATCCTTGGGTATATTTAAGGCCTCAAAGTTATAGTAATCAGTTTCGATCTCCGGTCCGTCAGCCGCTTGAAAACCAATTTTTTTGAAAATATCAACGATTTCGCTTAAAACATATGTTATGGGATGTAGGTGTCCGATGTTTGATTTTATCCCTGGAGAGGTGACATCAATTCTTTCTTTTCTTTTTATTGATTCCTGACTGCTGATTCGTAATTCCTGTTCTTCAATTGTCTCCTCGATTGTTTGCTTCACTCCGTTGGCTAGCTGGCCTATTTCGGGGCGTTTTTCAATCGCAATTTTTGCAATTTCCCTGATTGCCAATGTTAGCTTACCGTTTCTTCCCAAAAATTGAAGCTTTATGTCTTCCAGTTCTTTTTGATTTTTGGTATCCAGGATTAAAGAAACTGCCGTATTTTTAATCTGAATTAGCTCTTCTTCCATATAGATACAATATCATATTGGTATCGTAATTGGGTAGTATGATGTTGGGAGGTTTTCGAATTTGTCGTGTTATTGTATATTTCTGATCGATTCAACAATTTTTTTAAATGTATTAGGGTCATTAACCACCAACTCGCTTAAAATTTTTCTATCAAGCTCCACGTTTACCTTTTTTAGCTTTGCGACTAATTTACTGTAAGATATCCCCTCTTTTTTCGCCGCTTCTCCAATTCTCGCGATCCAAAGGGCTCTGAAATCCCTTTTTTTGATTTTCCGGCCATGATATGCATAGGCTCTTGCATGAAGCTCGGCTTGCTTGGCTACTCTTACCAGCTTGCCTTGGGTGCCCCTGTAGCCTTTGGTAAGGTTATGTAATTTCTTATGTTTTTGCCGAGAGATTACCCCCCGTTTTACTCGTGTCATATTCTATGCTCCTAACATTTTTTTAATTTTTTTGGCAAAAGTTCCCTTAAGCACTCCCGGTTCTTTTTGTCGTCTGCGTCTGCTTTTAGACTTTTTAGTTTTTAGATGACTTTTGTATTGATGAGAAAAAAGAACTTTGCCTTTCTTGGTTACCTTAAACCTTTTGCTCACTGATTTCTTGATTTTCTTTTTCATAATTTTTTTTCTTCTCCGGAGAAAGCAGAGTTATGAGTTGTTTTCCTTCAAAGTGTCTCTCTCTTTCAATCTTTGAAAAGGGAGAAACTGATTTTATAACCTCATCAACTATTCTTTCCCCAAACTCTGGATGCTGTATCTGTCTTCCTATAAATTTTACTACAAGTTTTACTTTATTTCCATCTTGTAAAAATTCAGAGGCCTTTTTTATGACAACCTGAAGATCATGATTATCCATAAAAGGCCCCAGCCTTAGCTCTTTGGTTTCAGATACTTTTGATTTTCTTTTTTCTTCTTTTTTCTTTTTCCCTTCTTGATATAGAAATTTCTTATAGTCAATTATCTTGGCAACCGGAGGATTAGCATTTGGAGCTATTCCTACTAGATCAAGACCAAGAGCTCTTGCTTTTTCTAGAGCCTCTGCTCTAGAAATAACTCCGATCTGTTTTCCATCGCTTCCTAACACTCTTAAGGTAGGAGCAGAAATACCCTCATTAATTCTATAAGATTTTCTAAATTCTTCTCTTTTTTTAAATCTTTTTATCAATTTCTTCTTTTAACCTTTGTAAAAAATGAGAAACTTTTACTTGTCCCAAATCCTGACCGTCTCTTGTTCTGATCGAAATAATTGACTCCCCTTCTGATTTTTGGATCTCTTTGTCCCCTATTATACCCATATATGGCACTTTTTGTAAAGTAGCATCACGGATTTTGGCAGGCAGGGTTTCGTTTCTGCTGTCAACCTCAGCTCTAATCTCCTTATCGATCATTTCTTTGGAAATTACCTGCGCATTTTTATTATGTTTTTCAGAAACAGGCAGGATTGTAAACTGTACGGGAGAAAGCCACAGGGGAAAAGCGCCTTGGTAGTGCTCTATCATCATTGCCAAAAATCGTTCATATGATCCGAAAGTTGCACGGTGGAGCATTATCGGCTGTTTATTTACTCCATGTTCATCTATGTATGAAAGATTAAACCTTTGCGGAAGATTAAAATCTACTTGAATCGTTGATAGTTGCCATTCTTTTCCAAGGGAATCCGTAACCATAAGATCCATTTTCGGTCCATAAAATGCAGCTTCCCCTTCAACTTTTTTATATTTAATTTTCAACTCTTCTAATATTTCCTCCATAAGGTTTTGCATTTTTTCCCAGGTTTTTTCATCTCCAAGATATTTTTTCTTATCCTTTGGATCCCATAAAGACAACCTTATCCAATGCTCAAATTTAAAATCCGCAAGCATCTGCTTATTTATTTCAAGCGCTCTTCTAAATTCTTCCTTTACCTGGTCGGATCTGGCGAATACATGTGAGTCGTCAAGCGTAAGTCCCAAAACTCTCGAAAGTCCCTCAAGCTCTCCTGACTGCTCTGATCTATATTGAGTCGTGCTCTCTGCATATCTTTGCGGCAAGTCTTTATAAGACCAAGGCTTCCTGGCATAAATTTGTATATGATGAGGGCAATTAGCCGGTTTTAAGATATATTCTCTACCTTTTGCTTTCATCACGGGAAACATATCTCCGAAGAATTTCTCAAGATGTCCTGATTTTTCGTATAGATCTTTTTTTGCTATATGAGGAATCCAGACAAACTGAAACCCCTGTTTTACTAAAAGTTTATCGATATAGTCGTTGAGGACTTTTCGTAAAACCGTTCCTTTGGGGGTAAATAGTGGAAGACCTGAGCCGACTAACTCTGAGAAGGTAAATAGATCTTGTTCTTGTCCTATCTGCTGGTGGTTTTTGGAGTTTCCCATTGGGCTTATTTTACCAGTTGCGGGTTAGTTTGTAAAACATAATGAGTGACCTGTGAAGCAAAGTTGCCAATAAATGGAATAAGATTAATATTTTTGGCAAGGATACTTAGGAGAGCGATGATAATAGATATTCCGACTGTGGCGCCGAATGCCCATGAAATACCACCTACGAAGTTATTAATTACAATCTGCTTAAGAGTGCTTTTGGTCCGTTCGTAGTTTTCCACGCATTTAGTATAGCAAATTATTTTCTGAATCTAAAGTCGTATTTCTTTTTCAAGCCATTCTATCTTTTCGTTTTTCCGCTTCCAAAAAACATCTTCCCAAATATAGTGAACCGCAAGCATTGAATATTTTCCATACCGTTTTTGAATATCATTACGAATTTTACTTGCGGAAACTAATTTTTTTCCGTAAAATAGCCGGGAGTAGATTTTTTGCTGCCACGGTGCAACGTGATCAAAAGTATCGTAATGGTGATAGATTTCAAATAAAAGAATGTGAGCTGTTTCCGGTCCAACTCCGTACAGCTTAATTAATTCTTTATTTACAGTTTCTTTATCGAGGTTACGCAAATTCATTTCCTCAATTTTGCCTTTGGCAAAATCATAAGAGAGCCGTTTTGTAAATTTTGCACGATAACCAATTTTCAAATCTCGCAATTCTTGTTCCGATATATTTTCCAAATCTTCGGGAAGCCAAATTGCCCAAAGTTCTTTTTTGTCAAATTCAACTTTTGTGCCAAATTTTCCGATGAGCGCATCAAGCATCTGTTGGCTCCTTCGTATCGTAGCATTCTGTAAAACAATGGTAATAATTAGAAGTTCATAAAGACCGTACTGGCTGGCATTTCTCATTCCTATCCATTTTTTGAAAACTCGAGAGAATCGTTTATCCTTTTTCGCCAAGTCGTTAAATTCCTTTAAATCTACATTGAGCTCAAAACGCCATGCGATTTCTTCTTTTATTTTCTCAAGTTCCTCTTCTACAAAATTCTTACTTGAGTAAGCTGAAACTTTGAGCTTTGGCTTGACTACCGTTCCGGCATTTTCTATTTTCAGTCCATAGAGCTTCTTGCCTAATCGTAAACTTTGCCAATACTTGCCGATTTGCCAATCATCGAGCTTTAATTTATTTGGAAAGTGAGATGGTTTGTAAAAAGTCCCGTCAAAATGAAAAGGAGGTTTGGGATAAAATAAAAACGCCTTATGCTTCTCAAGTTTCATGCTTAATCCACATAGTCTTTAGTATCGGGTGATATCAATTGATATTCAGGTATTCCTATAGAAATCCCGTAATTTTTTGCTTCTTCATACCCACGTCTATTTTGTCTATTTATAAAGAAAACCTTGTTTTTGAAAATAATGTAGTGGTGGGTATTGTTCTTAAAGTCGGCGTACCAAGAGCCCTTGTGATTTCGATCTAATGATTTACTAATTTGCTCGGCGATTTCTTTGGCTTGATCTTGCGGTATTTCAACTGTATGCAGTGTCCATTGTGAAATCCATGGGGTTTTGTGCTTTTCCGTAACTTTTTCATTTTTCGTTGAAACTATTTTTACTTTCTTGAGAACTTTTTTATCTTCAAGAGACTCCTTGATGATAACGCCTCGATAGTTATTCATTTTTGGTGAAGGATTTTTTTTGATTCTATGTCTTAGTTGTTTTGCGCTCTTTAATATTTTCAATTCCCATTTTTAGTATAGCAAAATCAGATTTTACATTGTCAACGAGGATGTAGTAAGCTCTAATCGTAAGTAATCCAAACGGTATTAAGACTTATACTAAATAAATTTGGTCAGCTTATTTTAAGTTCTTCCTGCTGACAATTTTTCCTTCCCTTATTTTTATTAACTTACTTGATGAAACCTTGATAAGAGAATCTTTAACCAGATTTTTACCAATAATTGCAAGCAACTTTTTGCAGATCTTATTTATATTATTTGGAGTAGCAGATCCGGCAGAAATAACTATAATCCCCGGATGCTTACCTAAGCTAACTTGTTCATAGTAGATAAAATCTCTATCTAAAGTTATAAGAACTCTATTTAATCCTTTGCTTTCCTTAAGGTGTAGTTGATCCGGTTTGCCGACAAGCTTCCTATCGAAAGCGTGAATTACTGAATATCCAAGAGATTTTAGATATATAACTGTAGGAATAGGAAAACATTCGTCAGCGTAGAGCTGTATATCAGATTTTTTAGAGGGCATAGCGAGTAGTGAATTCCCGCATCTTAATTTCCTCTATTGCTTTTTCTACGTCTTTTTTCTTTAGCCAGGGGTAGGAAGCAAGAAATTCAGATATACCATAACCTTCTTTTATATAATCCAAGAGATATGCGATAGGTATTCTGCTTTTGGGAATTAAGTTTTTCTTGTTGTTTGTGGTCTTTTTCATTGTGTTTTATATTATACACCAGTTTTTATAAGAAGACAAAGAAAGGTTGATATTGCAGGGTGTTTTAGGCTTGACAAGTTTGAAAAATACAAATTGCGATTCCGCCAAAAAAATTATTAATCATTATTGCTTTTATAGTTCTGGTTACGTGTTCAAATTTGGTCACGTATAAAGCATAGAAGATGATTGTTTTTAAAAACCTGTTTTGGTAGAATTGTAAAGCTTGGATCCGTAGCTCAGTTGGTTAGAGCGTTGCATTGACATTGCAGAGGTCAGTGGTTCGAGTCCACTCGGATCCACCCATTTCTTACTCATACTGTGGAAAACCTTACGTTGACTTCAGGATATTTGCTTTGATACTTGTTTGTAAATGCACGAGAAAGAAAATCTTCGTTTCCAATTCCAACTCCAATTTCTGAATAATCGAACCCAAACATATAACCGGCAACATCTATTGCCAACATTGTTTCCAGGCGTGGATCCTGAATTGCAAGAATTAGTTGTCCTCTTTCTCTAAATCCATATCCATCTACCACTTCCCGGTCAAGCTCAAGATGTCCCGTGCGAAGCTCAAGGGGCTTAAAAGCAGGCTGCATCTTCATCCATAAGTCGACAGCTTCATAGCAGACAACTGGTCGTAGAGACATCATGACATATCTATAAAGATTAAATCCTTCTGTAAATCTGTAGAATGTTCTTAAATATTCTTCCGCAGCATCAGGTTCAAGTCCGTCCATAACAGCTATCCTCCATGGAGTTTTCCTGCCTTCGACAATATTTCCTTCGTGAATGGGGACGTCTGTCTCGTGCATAAAATATAGCCTATAATATTAACAGAAATAGATTGCTAACGCAAATGGAGAATTTTACCCTGCTTGAGTGGCGATGACGCGTTCGTTAGACAAGCCAAAAGTTGTTCCGTGTTTTTCAAACATTGTCCAGTAATTTCTTTTGCTTTTTTTGCTTCCCATAGCTGCAAGCCATGCGCCGGAGTCTTCTATTTTCATTCTTGCCGATTTAACAACTGATAGCATCCATTGGAAAAAATTAAGATGATAGTCGCCTGGTTTTTCTATTCTCTGTTCAATCGCTATTTCTTTGAACTCGATAGCAAGCTCTTGGGAGGTTGAGGTAATTTTCTTAAGCTCGACTAGAATTTCTTGAATCCTGGCCTTTAGCTCATGAGTATTTTCTTGTATAACTGCCCGTCCCGGGTCAAGAATTTCCCGTCTATAATCTAGTGCCGGTTCAATATCCCTTGAAGAGAGCTTTTCCGTAGCTCTGTCTCTTCTCATAGATTTAAGGTCGATCTCTTCCCCTTCTGCAAGCTCACCGCCCAATGGTTTGGCTTTCTTTTGTTCCCCGCCCAGAAGCTGATCCCAAAGATCCGAAATGCCATCCTTAGCAAGATCGCTAAATGCAGAATTCAATACCGTCTCCCCCATTCCCTTGAAGGCTTCGACGGGATTTTGGTCAATAAATGATTTAGCTTGGTTTTTTTGGGCTTTCGTTTTCATGTGGGGATAACCTTATCACAAATTTTTAAGGAAATCAAGAGTTTTCTGTTGCCTTATAATGCTTGCCAGGAGATATTTATTCGCTTCTAAATTCCTACGTTCTTCCTCACTTTTTGCCTTCTCTATCGCCTCGTTTATCTCATTATCGCTGACAGATATTTTTTCTTCTTGTGCAATTTTTTGAAGAGCAAATTCAAGCTTTATGTCGTTTTCGGCTTTGATTGCATATTCGGACTGTAAGTCCTCAATAGTTTTGTGTGTTGATGCAAGATATTGGTCAAGAGTCAAGCCTAATTTTTTTATTTCATCAAGTGTCTGGGCGAGAAGTCTTTGTACCTCTTGTTCGATAATAATTTTTGCAATTTTTACCTTAGCGTTCTTAAGAAGTCCAGTCATTATCTCATCAAGGCTCACCTGCTGCGGAGTTTTATTTGGTATGATAATTTTAGTTTTTGCGGTAATTTTTTTGATATTTTCCTTGTATCCGTTTAAATCAATTTCCGGTGCTTCACAAGTTAAGGCTGTAAATTGCCAGTCTTTTTCATCTTCCAAGCGCTCCACATGAATTCTGGGATTCATTATGGGACTTAAGCCGTGTTTTTTTAAGGCTTGCGAGTATGCAAGAGGAAGCAACTTGTTCAGAACTTCTTCGCGGACATTCTCTTTTTCTACTTGTTTTTCAACAAGTTTTGTTGGCGCCTTGCCTCTTCTAAAGCCCGGCAATTTTGCATTCTTTGCAACTTCTTCAAGAATCTCAGCCTGTGTCTCTTTAACTCTTGAATAAGGAATAGTTATAGTCAGTTTTATCGTTCCGTCAGGTTGTCTTTCAATCGTTGAATCCATAAAACCTCTTGCCTTGGTGCCCAGAGAGAGACTCGAACTCTCAAGCTCTCACGAGCACTGGCTCCTAAAGCCAGCGCGTCTACCAGTTCCGCCATCTGGGCGGCATTATTTTAGATTATACAGAATTTATAGCGTAATTGGAAGACTTGATGCTGGGCTTAAACGCTTAAAGTCTTCGATTTTAGCCATATAATATAGTACATGACTTGCCCATGCAGGAGACTGAGCATACATTCTTCCTATTTCAAAAATATCTTTTGCTCCCCACTTATCCATATAGGTGGTTCTAAGTCCCTTAGATATTGTTTGGATGCCTTCATTCCATGAAGCAAAACGGGTTACATTGTTTCCATAGACTCCCCAACCCCAAGCATTATATGAGTTGGCAGGAATCTGTTGACCAAAACCTGATTCAACTCCCGAGATAGCAGCAACAGTCTTCCAATCCAGACTATAAAGATCAGCATACTCAACGAATGTTTGCGCAAAAGGTGCAAGCGGAGATTCACGCTGCATAAGAAAATCTCTCAGAACTCTGACTCTGGTATCTAGCATTGACTCTGAAGTTGCAATTGCTAGCACAGCAGAAGTAGCAGAAGAATTTTCTTTAGCAAAAATTCTGCTTGGGAAAATTATCGATAAAACAATAAACAAAAATAATATAAATAATTTGGTTTTCATAGAGATTTTACCGCGATGAATTAGCGGCGTTAGGTTAGTGTGAGTTTCCGTGGACAAGAGTGTTTTTTAAACCCATAAAAAAATCCTAACGTATGCATTTGGATAGCACACCTTAGGATCTAAAGAGGAGTATAGCACACAACTATAGGTTTGTCAAGTCCCAAACTATAGGGCTACTGAAGCTGATTCATGAACTGCCTGACTGAGCTTGCCCAGGCTCCGTTATTTGACGGGGTGTACCTGCTCATTATCTCCTCGGGCGAGATTAGCCCGTCTTTTTTGTATGTAGTAGCAAGGGTTTTGGCGACAGTATCTATTGCTTCTCCAAAGCCTGAGAATTTCGTCACCTTTTTGCCGTAGATACCAAATCCCCAGCAATTGTAAGAATCCTTGGGGGCTTTCTTGCAAAGATTTGATTCCTGCATGGCAATAGCCGGTAATAAGCTAAAATCAAGGCCATACTTTTGGGATGTGTTAACCATCTGTTGTGCAAATGGCTCAAGAGGCGAACCATGTCGGTTGAAGAAAAGTCTTAAGTTCTCTACTCTTTTATCCTGGGTAAAAATTTGATCTTCAAGCAAACTTTCGGTTGTAGGAATAGCAGCGAAGGCAACGGTTTTCGTCACGCTCATGAATGTATTATTCTTAATGTTCTTAGCATAAGAAAAATACGATAGATAAAGTAGGCTAAGTGTTAAAACTAGAGGAGTTGCTATAAAGAAGGCTATTGGCAGAATTATCTTCTTCATAGGTAATCTATATTTGCACAATTTTGTGTGTTTTGTCAAGTTTTGAGCGGGAGACGGGTATCGCACCCGCGACCTTCTCGTTGGCAACGAGACGTTCTACTGCTGAACTACTCCCGCATACTATATGTGCCGAAGCGGTGAATCGAACACCGATAACGTGTTCTTCAGACACGCGCCTTGACCACGTTGGCAACTTCGGCAGATTCGACTTCGCTCACTGCCTTTGCGAAATCGTAAAGCTTTTCTAACATTATGTCAACCCCGAGCAAAGTCGAAGGGTGACCACGTTGGCAACTTCGGCTTGGTGGGTACTGAGGGGCTCGAACCCCCGACATTTGCGATGTAAACGCAACGCTCTACCAACTGAGCTAAGTACCCATAAATGTGCCGAGGACAGGACTTGAACCTGCACGCCTTGTTTAAGGGCACAAGAACCTCAATCTTGCGTGTATACCAGTTTCACCACCTCGGCTCGAAAAACATTATACCAAATTTGTGCCCCAAGAGGGAGTCGAACCCTCACGTTCTTGCGAACACTAGCTCCTGAAGCTAGCCTGTCTACCAATTTCAGCATCGGGGCACGTCTTTTCCACGCTTGTCTCGCCTTGCTCGCAAGCGACCTCCTTCGCTTCGCTCGTCCGGTCCACTTCGGCAAATTACACACAAATTGTAGCAGAATATTGCATACTTGACAATTGTATTTAAATGTAAGAACATAGAGCTGTGAAGAAATTCGGGATATTTCTTCTTGTAATAACTCTTTCATTTTTGTTTTTTGTCGCTTATCAGAAACCAGCCAAGGTTTCAGAAAGCAAGAAATCGGAACCGCCAAAATTACCTATGAAGATAACAAGCCCTGTTTTTTCAGGCAGCGGAAAAGTTCCAAGCAAGTACACTTGTGACGGAGATAACACCAATCCCCCACTTGAATTTCAGGATGTTCCACTTGACGCCAGAAGCTTGGTTTTGATAGTTGATGATCCGGATGCTCCATCTAGAACTTGGGTTCATTGGGTAGTATATAATATTGATCCGCGAACAAAACAAGTAAAAGAAAATTCAGTGCCCGCAGGCGGAGTGCTTGGCGTGACCGATTCCGGAAAATCTGATTATGGCGGCCCCTGTCCTCCGTCGGGAACTCACAGATATTTTTTCAAACTCTATGCCCTTAACACAATGCTTGATCTGCCCGGAGGGTTAACCAAACAGCAGGTTTTGGAAAAAATGAACGACCACGTTATTGAACAAGCACAGCTTATCGGCCTTTATAGTCGAAAATAAAGGGGGTGAGAATAGTGGATAAAAAAGACTTGGCTGGAAAGGTAATTCATTTCTACGACAAGATTTCAGTTGCGGTGATAAAGATTGAAAAAACTCTAAAGGTTGGGGATAAAGTGAAGTTTGAACACGGAGAACATTCCTTCGAACAGATAATTGAATCAATGCAGCTTGAGCACGAACAAGTTTTACAGGGTAAAAAAGGGCAAGAAGTTGCAGTGAAAACAGAGAAAGAAACAAAATCTGGAACGTTAGTTTATCTAGTGTAAAATTTGCTGTGGGCATTAGACGACATTAAAGCTTATGAATGGAAGTATCCTGAGCATATAGGTCTGAAACCGTTTAGTCATTATAGTTAAGGACTCGTACAAACTTCTCCGCAGGAAGGACAAACTTCTCCGAATTTAACTAAACCTGAACGGCAATAGTAACAGTCTTCATCCGGAGCAAAAGAAGGAGATGGGGAAGGCGAAGGAGATACTGAGGCGTTTGCAATACCAGAGGCAGTTACCCTAGCAGTACCTGCTGTCATTTGATCAATTGTGTCAAATGCAACTTTCTTTAACGTTTCTTTTAAGTCTACGAGCGCCTTGTCTTGATTTGTGGTTATAGCCTCTACTTTACTATTAATTTCATTTAGTAACCCATAATTAACGTCAGCGGTTAAATAACGTCTTTCTGCAACCTTATACCACCAATCTCTCATTTGAGTAATTTCTTTACGTTTTATGGGATTATCACCAAAATAGCTATGGCAATTTGGACATAACGGGGCCGCATTTTCAAAAGTATCAGGTCCTTTATCTTTTTGTGGAAGTATATGATGAGCTTCAATGCCAATCTCTTGGCACCTGCAACATCGAAAAGCGGCTTTCTCTTTTACTTTATCTATAATTTGCTGATTAAATGCCATATTTAGGAATTACGGTCTATACTTGCAACGTCCAGTCCTGCTGCCGGGCTTGGATTCGAACCAAAATAAACGGATCCAAAGTCCGTTGTCCTACCATTAGACGACCCGGCAATAGCTCAATTATACCAAATATAACTATATGATGGGTATATAGACCAGCATGCTCAGCTACGATTTAGCCTCAAATCCCGGCAATAAAGTTGGATTGCAAACTATTGCGATGCTATAATTAGCTTATGGAAGATACGGGTGCTAACAGTACAAAAGAAGCTCAATCTTTTGTGGGCACTAGATTGTATTTTCATGGCACGAGCTTGATTCAGCCAGCATCTTTGATACCAGAGTATGGTCTTTTAGCACGAACAGCCACGTTGACTCCCTTTTTAGAGATTGCTCAAGACCATGTTTTTTCAAACGAGTCTCTACTGACTTTTTGGTATCCAGAAAGAGGTGAAGTCATTAAACCAGTACTCTCAGGAACCGCCCCTTCAGTTCATTTTCCAGACAGTCTTCGAGCGGAAATAACAGAGAGAATTCAAAATAGCGATCTGGATGATTTTTACAAAAAAACACTTTTGGAAAAAGTTAAAGAAACTACAACCTACTTGCCTCCTAGTAGGTTGAGAGCCATAGCGGTCGTAACCGATGCCTCCGTAGGTGATCTAAGTAACGAATTGCCGATAGACGATCCAATGATTCTTTCTAAATATGTAAATAGCAAAGATGTGCTTATACAAAACTTAATGCGAAAGCTCGGAAAGATGAAAATTATTTTTCTTGATCCAGAACTAGGACCTAGGAAGCTTGCAGAAGACATGCTGAGAACAACCCTAGAACACTACTTATTGCTAATTGGATTGGAAGTTTCTTACGCTAAGAAATATGATAAACCTGAGTTGCAAGCGAACCAGGCAGCTTTAAAGCAGAAGCTTGATCAATTACGAAAGGTAAAGTTTGAAGAACCTGTTTATGAAAGGTATAGACAAATGTTAGTCTCAGCATTATCTAATTTAGTCAGTAATCCAAGCTAGCCCGCAACCGACTATTGTTTAGTAATTTCTAGTACAGGGTAATTTAGGAATTGAACATTTTTCGGAATCCTATATTTTAGTTTCAAATCCTTGCGCTCAGACAGCTTATCAAATACTCTCTTATCATTTCCGACCATAAATAACGGGGACAAAAGTAATCTACCTTGAGGCCTAGTTATGCGCAGAGCTTCGGAAATTAAAGATTCCCAGGTTAAAAAATCACACAATGTAATTGCTGTAATACCTGAGAGAGATGTAGTAATATCTGCAAAGTCATCCGGCAGGGGTACTTCACTCAGCCATGCGGTTACAAAGTGATCTCTGCGCAAATGGAATGCTTTCCAAAACTCGGTGACAGCTTTCCTTGTTTCGTCTCCAAGATACTTTCTCCATTCTGGCTCCATTTTGTCCAGTGTTATTGCAGTGTATGAGTCCGTCATGCTTTGTATTTCTGATTCAGGCTTGTCATAGATGCGATCCACAGCATAAGCATTGGCACCTTGTTCTAAAAGATATGGGACGAATGATGAAGTGCCAGCCGCAAGATCTACTATCGTTAAATCATGTACGTCTTGAGGAATATCAAATATCTCACAAACAGCAGACGCCCTCATCGGCGTGGGGCCTAGTCGTTCTGCTATTTGCATTTCTGCTGCTCTGATGTTTATTAATCTATTTGGTTTTTCATGCGTAGTCATGAAGGTGATTATACCAAATTATCTAGAAATGGGTTCCAATGTCGTCAATGCCCACAGACTGCTCTTTGGGGATTTTTTTAATTGATGTATAATTGGCTTGAATTATGACTAAACTAGAAAGATTTAAGGCAATGGTAAATGAACAATGGAGTGATTCCGTTTTGCATGCAAGGCGTCGTCAATTGGCCGTTGATACAACATGGTTTAAGCTGGAAAGAATAGCTCTTAGACACGAAATAATTGAAAGTGGTAAGCCCGCAGCAGTAGTAATAGGTAGTTTTAGATTTAAAGACAAACTGGATGAGGCGACTGAGGAGTTTGAACAAAACGGATTTACAGTTTTAATGCCACCTAAAGGAAAGGTTACTGCCAGATCTGGAGAATTTCCAATTTTAGACGTTGACGGTGAGAATCCCAACCCAATTTTTATCGAGAATACTTTTATTCTTGCTGCTCAAATTGCCGATGTTGTATATGTTGTTAATCCAGGAGGTTATGTTGGTGATATGTCAACGCTAGAGATAGGTCTTTCTATGACAGTAGGTGTGCCAATCTACTCCAGGGAAAGAATTAGAACAGATTTGATGGCCAAAGATATTGTATGGAGGGATTATTGTAATCTTATTAAACCATTTTCCGTTGAACAGGTTGCAACTATGGTAAAGGCAGCATCCTTAGATGCTGAAGGCTACCCCTGGTATAGGCCTTGGAATGCTACTAGGGTTTATAGGCCAGCTCCGGATCTTGAATTTATGCCAAATTGATTTCTTCGAAAATCCACCGAGAAGATCTTTGACCATAAACTATTCCGAGCACACTCTCCTAGCGTAAATCACGCGTACGAAACGGCTCCAGTGTCATCCAATGCCCACAGCTACGAAATCACTTTTCCCTTGACAAATTTTAATGAACTTGTATAGTGTGGATATATATGGGAAATAAATACGAACAATTCTCAAAAGTAAACACTCCTGATGTTGTAATAACGGGAATAAGAGTGAAGAGAAGAAGACATGGTTCTAACAATATAGTCCCTCTTATAGAAGGTGTGCTAGTTATGGATTCACCATTGGGAGAAGATCAGTTACGGAGTCTTGAAAAAGAAGTACAAAGCGTGACACATGACGCATCGAAGAAATTGCGACATGGTAGGAGAAGGTAATCAATGATCTACTTTTACGCCCTAACCCGCAACCTGAAAATTCCCACTGGTCAACCAGTGCCAACTCACTTTCCTAGCCTCAAAATATGTTTTTACTCTGATTTTTGATATTATTACTAATATATGACAAGAGAACAAGTTGCTAAAAAAATACATTGGACAAAAATCATTTGGGCAGTCAGCATTGTTAATCCGCTAATGACACTTCCTCAATTCTTGCAGATTTGGCAAACCCACCAAACAGCAGGACTCTCATTGATATTCCTATTAATACTTCTCTTTGTTCAAGTAGGTTTTTCATCACACGGATTTTTTACCAAAGACCGTTTTATTATGATAAGTAATGGTCTAGCAGCTGCTTTAACGTTCTTAACAATTCTATCTACTATATATTTTCGTAATATTGTCGGTTAAGATTGTCTATATGTCATTCCCCTACTAACTGCAACGCTAGAACTTTTGGTATACTTCAAATGTGCCGCATATTCACGATAAAATTGATTTTACCGTAGAAGTATTTGTTGTTTTCAGAAATAAGGTATTGCTGCGTAAGCATGATAAATACAAAAAATGGTTAGGCGTAGGTGGTCATATTGAGCTTGATGAGGACCCAAACGAGGCAGCGATAAGGGAGGTTAAAGAAGAAGTGGGCTTAGACGTTAAATTAGACGATAGTTTAGTAGAAACAAAACAAGAAAATGAAACAAGGGAGTTAATTCCTCCGTACTTTCTCAATAGGCATAAAATTTCCGGTAGTCATGAACACAATGCATTAGTATATTTTGCTACTTCCAATGCAGATAAAATTTCAGAAGCCATCGAGGAAGAAAAAAGTGAGGAATGTAAATGGTTTACCAAGGAAGAAATTATCGCAAACAAAGAATTAGCGTCAAATATAAGGTTTTACGCATTAAAAGCGCTTGGGAAACTATCCAGCTTAAATTAGCTTTGATTTAATCGCAGTTAGATTCAATCAGAGAGGAATAGCGAAGTAGGAAGCAGCTTGTTTAATTGCGTTTTGTACAACTTCATTTTCTTGTCTAGTCATTTCACTGCGAGAAAGGTGCGAGGACACAAAACGTCTCGTACCTAGCGGCGGCATAATTGAGAGATAATAAGTATAGTCAAAATTTAGCTCAAATTGAATAGCTGGATCGGTAGTTTCGATGGTAAACGCAGGAGATTGCTCTAAATTTCTTCCCGAATGTACTCCCCAGGGCTCAAGTTCAATGCATATGTAGGGTGAGTCTGGATCATCTTCATTTTTTTTCCAGTAAATTTCTTTCCCGGAATCTCTATAGTCCGGGTGATCTTTGGCAGTTTCACCATTCACTTTTAACCAGGCTGTTATTTTTTGCACTCTATCACTTAATTCAGAATTCTCTTCTGCGGTAACCGGCTCTGCTCCTGGACCAAAAGCAGCTTCTTGCATTTGCCTTGATCGTTCCTCCGGCGTAGTAGTGCGTTTATAAACTGGCAGGCGCGCTTCAAGGTTTGCTCCCAGCGCTATAAGTAAATCCCCTACTGTTGTTGCCCGTTCAATCATGGAGGGAATTATACACTTAAGCTTATTACGATTCAAGCACTTATCCTTTTCATGATATGATCTAATAGATGCTTTCTTTGGGACAAGCAATAATACTGGGCATAGTTCAGGGTGTCACCGAACTATTTCCAATTTCCAGTTTGGGTCATAGCACTATCCTACCTAGGTTACTGGGTTGGCATATTAAGCAGAATGATCCATTTTTTTTAATTTTCCTGGTTGTAACACACGCAGCTACAGCTCTGGTACTTTTTATTTATTTTTGGAAAGACTGGAGGCAAATTATTTCGGGATTAATCCGTTCGTTTTCCCAGCGCGAAATAAAAGAAAACGACACGTACGCAAAACTTGGCTGGTTATTAATTATAGCCACAATTCCTGCCGGGGTCTTAGGGCTTTTATTTGAAGATTTTTTTAAAAAACTTTTCGCATCTCCGCAACTAGTTGCTTTCGTCCTCATTTTAAATGGACTGCTGCTTTTTCTGGCAGAAATTCTGAGAAGGAATAAAAAAGTTCAAACCGAAAAGGGGTCTGATCAAAGAATTGCCAAAATAAAATGGATAGATACTCTAAAAATCGGAGCCTTACAGGCGATTGCCTTGATTCCCGGTTTTTCAAGGACAGGCGCGGCAATTACAGGAGGGTTGGCTGTCGATCTTTCGCATGAGGATGCAGCGCGATTTTCTTTCCTTTTGGCAACACCGATAATCGGCGCAGCTGCTTTTTTGAAGCTGCCGGAGCTGGCGACTCAGACGGGAAGCTCAGCGATTATTCCATCTGTGGCTGGGGCAATTTTTGCCGGAATATTTGCTTACATTTCTGTGAAGTTTCTAACTAAATATTTTGAAACTGAAACTCTGACTCCATTCGCATCCTACTGTGTAATACTTGGGCTTTCTGCCTTTTTACTTTTTCTCTTTTTGTAATTTATTGCTACTTTGAAACCAGGCAAAAGAAAACGCTCCCAGGGAAAGCAGGAAAGCTCCAATGCCATGCTTGATGTGATGGTTTGATAATTTTGGATCAAAACCAGGGAAAAAAGAAGGTAAGGTGTTGGCTGGTTTGGTGAAGTAGATAATCGAAATTAATAAAAGAAGTATTCCGAGAATTGCGGAAATGATTACTAAAGGTTTTGTCATAACTTACTTTATCATATCAAAAGTATCGAAATAATCAAGCTTCCAGTTCTCCACCTTAAATTAGTCTAAATTTGACATAAATAGACATATCCTATAGAATACTTCGAATGAGTCAGGGAATAGAAATAAACCGATTATCAGGCAGATCCTTAGAAGGCAGTCTTCAGTCTTTAGTCGAACAAAATAGAGAACCCTTTTTTATTGATGCTTTAGAACATAGGGCAAAATTTCTAGGAAGATTTTTGCTGTTTCGAGACAGTCCTAGGCAAATTGTACGCTGCGTTATTCCGCCTGAAGGAGCAGTTTCCGGTGAATGGTCACCTGGTAAATGCGAGTTTTTCTCCAGAGATCACAAGCCCTTAGGAAATGGTGATTTAATCGTATTGCATCCCGAATACGCAGCAAAGCTTATGCAGATAATTAAGACTTTTAAAGCAGGCAGTTCAAATCCGACTCCTCTACTCAATCAATAGTTCAAAAATCATCAAACTTGTGTCAGCAAAATATCTTATAGTTTGATTTTGTCTTCCCACTGTAATATAATTATGGCGGTTTATGAGAGAAACTATACAAGGCAGACCGATTAGAATAGTGCCTAATCCAAACGCGAGAACCCGCTGGGATTATTATCGTGCATTGCAAGTAAATAAAGAACTAGAACTTGTATTAAGTAGTCCTCATGAGACTGCAGAAAAACTGGTTGAATATATATTTGATACCCATCCTGATGTGCCCGATTTTGCTTCTGGAATATCATACCGTTTTGGTCAGGCGCAAAAAGTTATCGAGCAATATCCCAAAGGCAGTGAAATACTTCAAGATGTAATTCTCAACGACTTTCAAGAAGCACAGGGAAGATTTCAAAATGGATATGCTTATGCTGTTTCGCCTACAGTAATTAGTTCTCATCCAGATATTCCAAAACGAATTAATCATGCAGGGCACTTTGTGCAAAAAATTCAATTACCCGAATCAGTTCAAAAAAGAAGCCTCGTATGGAATAGATGGGCTCAGGATATGGTTAGAAGCGGAGATACGGCAAAGCTATTTTTACAACATCCTTACCTATTGGGAGTAGAACTTGCCAGAGGCACAAAACTTCCTGTTGGAAACCTCGTAGTTGAGCTTGGAGAAGGATTAGCAAGGATACGCACGCCTATGCACAGGAGTCATGATTTAGAAAAAGCGTGGGAGTTGCCCGTTGATGGTGAATGGGGGTCAGGATTGGATTTATGGTTTGTTATGACTCATATTATGGAGAAAGATATGCTAAGTTTGGCTGAAACAATTGGTGAGGATATGATTGACAGTAGAAAACTTACTCCTGAAGTTTATGCTAAGTCCTATGTGTTCATTTTACAATTAATTGATCTTAATCCACAACTTCCTATTCAAGGCGTTTTGAGTGACGCAAGTTGGATATATAGTCCAGTGCTAAGGAGTCTCTTTCCTCAGCAAGCAGTTTCTGGCCTGCATAACATAGCAGGAAAAGTGACAGATTTAGGTCCTGCCTTGGAATTAGGATTGCCCGAACAGGTTGATTTTTCAACAAAAGATGAAACCAGAAGACAAGCTTTTATAAAAGGTCAATATGTAGTCAATGTTGCTGCACGATTCATTAGGCCTGCGCAGATTAGAGATATTGTCAAAAGATTTGGATTAACAGCATAAATAGTTAGAAGTCCATCGACTTGCTAATTTCTCCTCATACTTTACTTTTCAAATAAGACTATAATGTATTTATGGACGTTAGAAATCCCCTAAGTTTGATTCTCCTGACATACAAAGGTAAAGTGCTTCTTATGCATAAGCAAAAAAGCGTAATCGATCGAGAAAGTCATCCTTGGTGTTTTATAGGCGCAATTAGGGAAAATAAAGAGTCTTTTGAGCACGCAATGGAGAGAAGAGTGGAAAAAGAAATGGGGATAAAAATTAAAAACGTTGAGTTCGTATCGGAAAATTGCTATCATGCGCAGCTTACAGACGACAATGTAAATAACATACAACGGGCGGAAAACCAATTGCTTGATTTTTTTACTCCCAAAGAATTGACTAAGCTTTTTTTATCACGCTCCACGCAAGCATTTATACTGAAACACGGCGCTCTTATATAAAAGCGATTTTTATTGACTTATTGTCCATTAACTGTTATAATATCAGTCAGTAAAGGCAGATTGAAATAATACATCTGCTTTCAATATTTTCGATTAGTAAAAGATAAGTAACCACACAAAATTTTAAAAATCAGTATCTTTCCCCTAATCCGCATTTTATTTAAGCAGCTTTATTGTTTCAATTTCATTTTATATGTACAGAAAATTTACACCCAGAAACAATTCTTACAGAAAATATACGCCGAAAAAACTCCCTAGCAGAGAGCTCATGGAGGCGATCCGGGCTGTTAAAATAATAAATAGCTCAAAAACCGCACAGACTGAAGAAGTTTATACTCCAAAAAACGGATTTGCCGATTTTGCGCTTATAGAAAATCTTCAGGCCAATATTTTAGCTAAAAATTACCTGCGTCCAACTCCTGTTCAGGATCTTGCAATTCCTGCTATCTTGGAAGGGCGGGATGTTATCGGTATTGCCAATACCGGAACTGGCAAAACCGCCGCATTTCTAATTCCTTTAATAAATAAGGTCTCCCAAGACAAATCGGAGAAGGTATTTATCGTTGCTCCAACTCGTGAACTTGCCTTGCAGATTCACGAAGAACTTAGAGATTTTTCCAAAGGACTCGGTATTAGAGCAGTGCTTTGTATCGGCGGAATGAGCCTATGGAGACAAAAAAATGAGCTTAGGCAAAATAATAATTTCGTTATCGGTACTCCGGGCAGAATAAGGGATCTGATTGGCGAGAGAAGCTTGCCGCTATCGCAATTTCATACTGTGGTTTTGGACGAAGCCGATAGAATGGTAGATATCGGTTTTATAAGTGACATCAAGTATTTTATTTCTCTTTTGCCTCAAGATAGGCAGTCGCTGTTTTTCTCCGCAACAATTTCAGGTAAAGTAAAAGAAATTCTTCAGGCATTTGTGCACGATCCCGTTACGGTTTCTGTAAAAACACAGGATACTGCGGAAAATATAGAACAGGATGTTATTAAAGTAAGTAAGCATGAAAAAGTAGATAAGCTCCACGATTTACTGGCGAAAGACGAATTTGAAAAAGTCTTAGTTTTCGGAAGGACAAAATGGGGCATGCAGAAGCTTACAGATGAGCTAGTAAGACGAGGAATAAGAGCAGCGGTAATTCATGGCAACAAGAGTCAGGGTCAAAGGCAAAAAGCTTTGGAACAATTTAAAAGTAATCAAATTTCTGTTTTAATTGCGACAGATGTGGCATCAAGGGGTTTGGACATTCCTGACGTAAGTCATGTTATAAACTTTGATATGCCGGCAACGTATGATGATTATGTGCATAGGATAGGAAGAACTGGCAGGGCAGATAAAAAAGGAATAGCTCTAACCTTTATCGAATAATATCTATCCAAACCGTTAGTGTTGGTAGATTATCCAATTGTCTGGAGGCCCTGGCTTTTTCTGACAGAGGAATCTATTACTCGCTGACCCACAACAATATCGTGCTTGGCCTGTTCTGAAAGCTTTAGCTTTTGTACCTGCTTAAAATTAAACCAGGCAAATTCAGCTTTAGCGGACTTAGCAGATTTATGAAGCTTTTTTACCACTGCGTAATAAACATTGCAACTTGCTCCTTTTTCTTCTGAAGAATACGTGTAGACAGGATTAACATTGCGTGGTTTCAGCTCAATACTCAATTCCTTCTGGAAAATGTCTATAAAAGTTTCTTCGCAGGTTTTATTTTTCCCTGCTTTTTTCCCAAATAAAGACCAAAAGCAATTTTCATCATCAGAATTTTCCTGCTGTAGGAGAATCTGCTGAGATTTGGGGTGATAAAGAAAACCACTTACATAAAAATTTTTATGCATTATGCCAATTATACCATAAATTAGGGAAAAATTCATGGTCTATTTTGTCAAAAAGAGGCTCTAATGCGGTAGTGAATCTTCTGTATGTACCTCTATTGCTCCCAACCAGTCTTCCGAAATCCATCCCTGTGATCCGTTTGTATCAAATGCTTGTCCGGAATAATAAAAACCGCTTTCTACTTTCCACATTCTCCTAAATCCCCTACTACGGGTATTTACTAAAACAGGTCCTGCGACAATTCTGGCAGAGTAATCGTCAAAAACCGTAGGATAATCTGGATTATCTACGAATACCGGTTCTGGTCTTAAATAAATTGGTCCTCTGCTTGGGTCGGGGTCGGAAATCTTAAAAATATCTCCAACTTTTGGCTCAAAAACTTGGCCACCATAAAGATATTCCTTGCCGCCAAAAAATAATCTTACGTAATCGTATTTAGCTCTAAGTACTGCGTATGCAGGATTACCTGTTTCCCACAATAAGTTAAGTTGCCTGCGGAACCCTACGCCGTCTGTGAAATAGCGAGAAATCGTCTCGGCATAATCCTCGAAATTTGAGCTAACATTTGGGTTATCCAACACACCAGGATTTATATAAGAATCTCTTTCATTATAAGGAGAAGTTATCTGTAATTTCACCTGTTCTACGAAGGTATCAAATTTGTCCTGACTGAAAACTTCATTTTCATGAGCTTGAAAGCGTGCGCCTTCACGCACAACAGTATTCCTATCCGCTTTATTGTTAACGCCATAATCAATATTTTTAGGAATGGGGTATCCAAGCTCAACTACTGTTTGATAAAAGCGTGAGAGATTTATTAAAACTTCTTCGTCAGGTAAAATATACGTATCTCTTTGAAACTTTACGGGCAATTTATGATTTTTTAACCACATAAGATCTTGAATTTTTTGTTCTGCTTCAAACCCGCTTTCTTTATGTAATAACGTGGTTAATTTTTGATTGACCAGAGCATCTGCTAAATACAGGTCAAATTCATCGTCAAGATTAAAAATAGTATCGTAGATTTTTACTTTATGGTCTTCCAAGCGAACAGATTCGTCGGGAAGCACTTCCTGCGCGATTAAAACTCCGTATGTAACTATTCCTTTTCTTTGTAGATTTATCTCATCAATTGTACCAGGAGATCTATCTAGGTTTAAATTATAGTTAGCATATTGTAAAAAACCTATCTTTGCGCTCCTGTAGTCAAGAATAAAGCTTTCTGGATCATTTCTGCCCAAATCAAGTTGACTTATAATGTGTCTGCGAATAGATGGTATATTGTTTGAGGAATCTGAAGGCGTTGGAATTTCCTGAGCGATTCTAGCTAAACCATATATAGCAAGCCCAGCGACTGCCAGTCTTCCAAGGTTTGCAATTCTATTTCCTTGTCTTCCAGGCTGTCTGCCTTGATCTTGTTCTTGTTTGGCAGTCATAGTTGGAATTATAGTTAAGGTAAAAATTTTTTGCAACAACTATTCCCGGACATAGTCCCGATTTTATTTCTTCAGGATTAGGATTTTGCACTTAAATTTAATATAATCCAGATTATGAATGAAGCTTTGCCCATAGGCGGAATTGTGGATGCCGATACCTTTGGATATTATGTTATCGGATACATGTCTCGTTTGGCTGATAACCCTCCCCGAAAGATAGTTCTTCCTAGTCAGTTTCCGGCTGCTCTTACTCAAGCAATTAGGGAAGAATTTCAGGAAAAGGAAGAGGTAGAATTTGTGATCCCGTCACGAATTTACTTAGAAGGTTGTCCATGGACTAATACACCTGCCGCTCTACAAAAAGTAATTGGAGAGCAGTATGATGCTGCACGACTGAATGAAGACAAAACAGTAAACATGCGGATTCAGAGAAGCGAGTTGCTTTTTACACTAGTGTCCCCTTCTGTGAAAAGAGACATAGATACTTTTGGAGAAAATCTTGTCTATCAGGGGGTTAGTCTAGCCTTGGCTGATTCAATATCAACTAAAAAAGGGAGTTGGTTTATTGTTAAGCAAAACGCTGTTTTAAAAGGGAAAAGAGACGATTTGCTGCTGTTGCATAGAAAAATACAAGAAGGCGAATCGTTCTCACCGGAAGAACAGTCTCTGTGGAAGAAATTGACTGCCGGTGCATACAAACGCCCTGCTTCTTTACCGGAACTGCATGCAGTTGCGGAATTTATGGAACGGTTTAAGAACCTTGCAGCCGTACAAGTTTTTGAGTAAAGCATTTAAGATTCGTATAAAAAATCCCGGAACCTGAATCTCTTATCCCTCTTGTAAAGAATAGATATTTTAAGTAACCTAATAATTGATGGCAAAAAAATCCTCAAGGTATGAAAAGGGAGCACGATATTTTCTCTTGCTTTTTGTGGCTACCATATCTTTTGTCACAACAACGGCGGTAATTAAGGCAAATCAAACGCAGCCAACTTGCGCAAATTCTCTAAGCTGCACATCCGACCTATCTACCAAGATTGAGAACAACGCGAAAGGTGTGTTTCTTGGCCGGACAGTAATTCCTCCAAGCATTGACACGAAAGTTGAGACAGCTACATTGCCGGTTTTGGGAGCAAGCACAGTCAGCGGAGAAAAGCATATTTACATTGATCTATCTACGCAAACACTTTATGCATATCAGGGAATTACTCAAATTTTCAAGACATTCATCTCCTCCGGTAAATGGCGTAAAACACCGGTTGGAAATTTCCACATTTGGGAAAAGTTAGTTGCTACCAGAATGGCAGGCGGAGAAGGTGCTGATGCATATGATTTGCCCAATGTTCCCTATGTCATGTACTTTTATCGTGATTTTGGCCTTCATGGTGCGTACTGGCATAATAATTTTGGTCATCCCATGAGCCATGGCTGCGTGAACATGCGGATCGTTGACGCAAAAACAATGTACGATTGGGTCGATGCTCCAAACGGACAAACGCTTGGGACAGCTGTTTCCGTTTGTGACGAAATTACGCCGTCGCATCAATGTATTCAGAATAATCCAGTACAGTAATATGAAAAAACAACATGTAATAGAACAAGATACAATTTTTCTTCTTGCTGTTAGTATAATTGCTGGCGTTGTTTTTGCAGCGTATTTCAATCATAAGCCAAATATTCGTTTTTCTTTTTCTCTTCCATCTGTACAGAATTTTCAAAAATCAGCATCAACTTCAGCTCCAACGCCAACACTCGCTTCTTTGCAGAAAACAGAAACTTTTTCGCAGGTATCTCCTGATGGAGCAAAAAAGCTTGTTATGACGGTAACAACCAATAAGAATAAGAGCAAAACTTACATATTTACCGCCTCAGGAGAAACGAGCGCCACTCCGTCAATATACGCAATGGCTCTTCCCGATAAGGAAAGCATGAGCATCCCTTTTAATACCTGGTCACCTGATGGCGCATATGTTTTCATCCAACATAATACATCAAGCGGCAGCGGAGTACTCGTTGTCAAAGGCAACGGGCAGCCATTTGAAGGAGGCCAACAATACCTTGATGTCTCGGCATTATTTGCCGCGAAAAACACAGGAAATATCTACCAAGAGGCAACCGGCTGGGCATCGGAAACACTACTTATTTTAAATACCACACAGCCGAACGGAAGCAAGGGCTCATCGTATTGGTTTGAAGCTCCAAGTAAGGGCATTATTCAGCTTTCAACTGAATTTTAAGGCTAACTGCGGGATAGAGTGGCTTGACTTTTATCCTATAGAATGATATAATTTTCCCTCATTAGGTTCTCTTTCGGATCCTATAGAAGTTCTATGTTCCCTATTATACTTTCGTTTATTATCTTGCCTTTTTTGTCAAACGGCGGTTCTCCGTCTATGATTTCCGTGGTAAAACCTCAGGTCAAAACTCTTGCTGTCCACGAGTTCTCGCTTGAGAACCGCTACAACGATGTCTATGTGAACGAAGTGTTTAGAGACAATATCCTGCTTGCGGTTAATTACCTAGCCGGCAGTAAAATTACTCCAGATAATATTGATTGGAAAAAGATTAACAGTCAATTTAAGGAAAAAATTACACTTGAGCCTGGACAAACATTTGCCTTTCATGATGATGTGTTGCCGGAGTATGCCGGAAAAGTAAGCAAAACCACTAATGCGCATTTTAACTCACAGGAGGGATTTAAGTCTGACGGTTATCTGGTTGGAGACGGCGTGTGTCATTTAGCTTCTATTTTTTATTGGGTTGCAAAGGATGCCGGTCTTGATACTCTTGCGCCAACGAGGCACGATTTTGCGCCTATTCCGGATGTCCCAAGAGAATTTGGGGTGTCAATTTATGATAATAATCTTTCAAAAAGCTCATCTAATGAATTGCAAAATCTCTACATTAAAAACAATAAAGATAAAGCAGTGACATTTGAATTTGATTACAATGGTAAAACGCTTACCGTGCGGGCGCAGCAGTCGTAGCTTGAAATTGCACCTAACCTTACTTCACTTTCCTATAACTTCCTGAGCCCTTCAATCTGTGGTAGAATAAAATTTTATGAAGAAAATTGCGGTCTTTGCTTTTATTTTTGTATGCTTTATTGCAGTTTTAATTTCCGGATTTTTCATTTATAACAATCAGCTAATTAAAATTTTATATTCTCCCCTGCCCGACTTCCTAACTTCTTTTAAAAATCAGCAGGTTTCAACTATCAATTTATGGCTTCCAAGCTTGGGTAATCCAATCAAAACGACAATAGCAAGGCCTGTTACGACGGCACGTTCAGTACTGCTATATGACTTAACAGACGGTCAAGTGCTTTTTGCCAGTAATCCAAAAGAGAAACTGCCGATAGCATCCTTGACGAAGATAATGACTGCGATTATCGCGCTTGAAAATAAGAAAAAAGATGACAGGTACTTGGTTGGGAAAAAAGACCTTGTTGGAGAAGATAGTATGGGACTTGATGAAAACGAGGTGCTTTCACAAAAAGAGCTTTTGTATGGACTTATTCTCCATTCCGGCAATGATGCCGCAGAGACACTCGCCAATAATTTTCAAGGCGGAAGAGACGCCTTCATTAGAGCAATGAATGATAAAGCAAGATCCTTAGGGTTGTCGGATACGCATTTTACCAATCCAACCGGACTTGAGGGGGACGGAAAGCAGTATTCAACCACATATGATCTTCTCGTCGTAACTAGATATGCAATTTTAAATTTTCCACTCTTTAACGAAGTTGTGTCAACCTTTGATTACGCTATTCCCCAAACAAGTACGCATAAGTCTTTCTATCTTGAAAATGAGACAAATCTTCTGACGAGCTATCCGGGCGTCAAGGGAGTCAAGACCGGCTATACGCCTGAGGCTGGTCTTTGCCTTGTAACCTATCTTGACTTCGGAGGACATAAAATTATCGGAATTATTCTGGGAAGCGATAATAGGAGAGAGGAAATGAAGGAGCTTTTGGATTATTCACTTAAATCATTACGAGTTAAGCCTCCGGCGCATGGTTGAATAAAGGTGCAGTTTGAAGTAAAATATGTAGTGCGCCGCGGTGGTGGAATGGCAGACACGAAGGCCTTAAGAGCCTTTATCCGCAAGGATGTGAGAGTTCGACTCTCTCTCGCGGCACCGGGGACTAGCTCAGTTGGCT
>JAMCYD010000003.1 GCA_023473785.1 Patescibacteria group bacterium | reverse complement strand
CTACGTAACGTTGTTTTTCACTTCTGATTACGACAGCGGGAAAGTAAAAAATATGGAACCGGAAAAATGTGAGGGCTGGAAATGGGCTGCATGGAGCAATCTTCCCAACCCTCTTTTTCTTCCGATTAAAAATTTAGTTGCGCAAAAATATAGTCCTTTTTCCTAGACTCCCACTTTTGCCGCAATTGCCGTAAGTTTGTCCTCAATCCTCTTTAATGCTTCCACTATTTGATCGTGAGGATCATCCCCCGGCCCGCCGACTGGTCCTCCCATTGGTGGTGGTGGAGGTGGCGGAGGCGGCATACTTCCCGGCATATTTTGATTCATTGTATCATCCATAAATTAATCACCCCCTTCGATAAGCAAATTATAAATTCTAAATTTCGAATCCTAAATAAATTCCAATCCCCAAATTTTCAAAATGTTTTGGATTTTGATTTTTGTAATTTTAATATTATTTAGGATTTAGATATTAGTGCTTAGAATTTTTAATCTATTCTTCCCGTTTTGTTTCCACATTATAAAATCTTATCCTATCTCCTCTGAAAAGTAAATCTATCTCCCCTGTCGGACCGTTTCTATGCTTGGCTATCAGAAGTTTGGTCGGTATTACATTACCAACTACTTCTTCTATCCTATACAAAAACATCACAACGTCTGCATCCTGCTCAATTGCGCCTGACTCCCGAAGATCTGCAAGCTGAGGTCTTTTCTCGCCTCTATGCTCAATGGCACGAGACAGCTGGGAAACTGCCAGAACGGGAATTTTAAGCTCTCTTGCCAGATTTTTAAGCGACTGGGAAACCATGGAAACCTCCTGTACTCTATTGTCGTAATGCTTTCCCGGATCAACAAGCTGCAGATAATCAACTATCAAAAACGCGATGTGGTGCTCAAGCTGAAGTCTCCGGGCCCTACTTCTAATCTCTGAAACAGAAATTCCAGGCGTATCATCTATGAAGACAGGTGCATCTGCCAAAAGTCCCATCGCCTCAGACAACTTTGCAAAATCAGACTCGGAGAGCTTACCTGTCTTAAGTCTCCACGCGTCTACGTCTGCCTGGCCCACCAAAAGTCTATCAACCATCTCTTCCTGACTCATTTCCAAGGAGAATATTCCAACCGGTATTTTTTCCGTTGCTGCCACAAATTGAGCTATATTTGCAATCATGGCTGTTTTTCCTTGTCCGGGCCGGGCTGCCAGAATTATGAGATTTGAAGACTGCATGCCGGACAATAGATTATCAAGATCCGAAAAACCCGTCTTTATTCCCCTAAGTCCTGCTCCTTTTTTGTGCAGCTCATCTATTCGATCAAAACTCTCAGCAAGCATATCCTTAAGAGGAACGAAGCCTCTCAGTCCGTGCCCTTGAGAAATAGAAAAGATTATAGATTCTGATTTATCCAGCAATTCATCCACTGCTTTTTCCGTCTCAAAACCCATTTCCGTAATCTGTCCACCAGCCATAATCAGCGCTCTTTTCGTGGCTTCTTCTTTAATAATACCGGCATAATACTCAACGTTGGCAGCTGTGGGCACAGCATTTACAAGATCTGCGAGATAGGCCGGGTCAACTAAATTTGCCTCCTTTTTTTTCTTAAGTCTTGAGGCTACGGTGAGGACGTCAATTGGCTTTCGTTCTTCGTAAAGAGACAGCATTGCAGAAAAAATTATTCCGTGAATATCATTGTAGAAATCAGCTGATTTGACGATTTCAGAAACGATACTTATCGCATTATTATCTATAAGAATCGCGCCCAGTACACTTTGTTCTGCTTCTTCATTGCGGGGAGGAATTTTTGTTTTTGCCATACTATCATTCTTGCTTTAGCAGCACTACTTTCATTTCCGTAGGTAATTTATCAGATGATATGGAAAATTTTGAAACTTCCTCGATGTCCTGTTTACCAAATACCTTTGCTTCGTCTTTCGCCTTATTTCCATATAAAATTACTACACTCGGCTCAAAAGATGTCACAACCGTTGGATTTATATTTGAATCAACATTAAGAATTAAAATACCATAACTTCTTCCTTCCGAAGCTTTATCTATGACACTTGTTCTGCCTAGGAAAATTCCCACGTTGTCCATCGAAAGACCATATGTAAATTTACCGGATACCTCTTCAGATGAAACCCTAACGCCTCCTACCTCGTACTCTCCCGCTCCTTTTATCACAACCCGAAAGTCTTCAATTTTTGCCAAATCCGGATCAGTCTCTTCCAAAAGTAATACTGCATCTGCGTTTATTTTCTTCATCGCTTGGACCGGATCTATAACAAAACTGGCATTTTTGCCTTTAATTTTAATTGAATTTCCAAAAAGGTTTATAACTTCCATCAACTCATCCTATCACAGAAGTTCTTTTATTGACAAGAGGATTTTTTTATTCTATTATTCTCCTTATCTAAAATGAAAAAAGAAAAAGTACTTCTCTCTTTTATTGCTGTCGTCTTAGGAATTTTGGTTACATCGATTGCATTTTATCTTTATCAGGGAACAAAAGTTATACCAAATTCAAAACTAAAAACAATAACGATAGCCTCTCCAACCCCTGCCCCAAAACCATCTATATTTTTGAATATCTCAAATCCGCAAGATGAATCCGTGGTCAACAAAAAAATTATTACGATATCCGGAGAAACTACAAGCGGCGCAACAGTTTTGGTCATAACGCCGGTTGATCAACAGATTGCAGTCCCCGCCTCAAATGGAAATTTTTCAACAACTGTAAATATAGACAGCGGGGAAAACATTGTAGAGATTACAGCCATCGGACAAAATGGAGAAGACGCAAGAGTGATCCGTACCGTAACATTCTCAAATGAAGAATTTTAATTTTAAAATGAAGAAAAGTATTATTTTTACAGCAATATTTCTAATGCTTCTTACGACCGGTGTCTGGGCAAAGACCGAGCCCACCCCAACATCGGAGAACTTAAACCAAGAACAGATAAATGCCTTAACAAATCGTATTGCCTCAAGAGTAGCTCAGCTAAAACTCGTGGAAAGACGCGGGATTATAGGAAAAGTTACGGAGGTATCCAATACCAATATTACCATTACAGATCCCAAGGGCGACACGAGGTTTGTGGACGTTGACGAGTTCACGAAATTCTCCTCTCCCTCCTCGACAAAATCCTCTTTTGGAATTTCAGATATCACAAAAGGCGAAATTATTGGAATTCTAGGATTATACAATAAAGAATCACGAAGAATTTTGGCGCGCTTCGTAGAAGTAATTCGCCTTCCTGAAATTATCCATGGCTACGTTTCTTCAATCGACTTAAAAAACTTTTCACTGACGGTTACAAGCGAAACGAGTACTCAAGATGTAGATGTAGAAACAACAACCACAACTTCATCTTACAATGATTCATCAAAACTCGCCCGCTCGGGTTTTTCCAAATTGACAGAAGGCGAAAATGTTGTGGTAATCGGACTCTACGATATTAAAAATAAGGATAGGATAATTGCCACAAAGATTATTGCCTTCCCCAATATTCCGAAAAACCCAAAAATAAAAACTTTCGTCAAGCCCAGCCCAAGTCCCACAACTACTACGCCTACTCCTACAACTCCAATCAGTAGAAAAACTAGTTCTTATTAGTTTTATTAAATGGACAAAAGGCTTCTCGATCTCAGAACTTTTATTAAAAGACAGAACTTAGACGCTCTCCTTGTTTCTTCTGTCCCCAACATAATTTATTTAACCAGCTACTGCGCATTTTCTTATTTTGAGAGAGAAGCATTTTTGATTATTTCTAAAAATGAAAATTACTTAATAACAGACGGGAGATATTCAGAAGCGGTCTCGAAAATTCCGGGGTTTACGCTTTTGGAAATCTCAAATAAAAATTCCATAGATGATATTTTTAAATCCCTCCCAAAGATAAATAGACTTGGAATTGAAGATGAGAATATAAGCTTATCTGAAGGTAAAAAGCTGAAAAAGTATTTCAAAATTGTCCCCATGAGGGAATTGAAAAATCTCAGAATAGTAAAAGAGGAAAATGAGATTTCAAAAATCCGAAGAGCTTGCGAAATAGGAGACAAAGCTTTTAAATATATACTCTCGAAAATAAAAAAGGGTGTTTCGGAGAAAGAAATTGCTTTTGAAATTGAGTTGTTCATAAAAAAGGCCGGCGCTGATATTGCCTTTCCATCAATTGTTGCTTTTGGTGCAAACTCTTCTATCCCCCACCACCAAACCAGTAACCAACGACTAAAGATCAACGGCCAGATACTTTTGGATTTCGGAGTCAAATTTGAAAATTATTACTCCGACATGACCCGCACAATATTTTTCGGTAAAGCTGATGAAAAATTTAAAAAAATCTATAATACTGTTTTAGAATCTCAACAAAAAGCAATTGACTATTTATCTTCTAGTTTCTATCCTCGATCTTCAGCCGATAAGAAAGTTAAAGCATCAAATGTTGATAGAGTTGCTCGAGAACACATTACTGATAATGATTTTCCTACCATTCCCCACTCACTGGGGCATGGAATTGGAATTGAAGTCCATGAAGCTCCACGGCTTTCTCCAAAAAGCAAAGACATTTTAAGACCCGGCATGGTTTTTTCAGTCGAACCCGGAGTCTACATTCCAAACTTCGGCGGAGTCAGAATCGAAGATCTGGTTCTGATCCGAGAAAATAAACTGGAAATCCTCACCCATTCCCCAAAAGAGATTATTGAGCTATAATATATTCATATGGACAATATGAAAATTCAAACCTTAAAAGGTTTTCGGGATTTTTTGCCAAAAGATGCCCGAAAAAGACAATACGTAATCCGCCAGCTGGCGGAGGTATTTGAGTCCTATGGCTTTGAGCCCTTAGAAACTCCGGCCTTGGAATATGCTGAAATACTTAAAGGAAAATACGGAGAAGAAGAAAAATTAATCTATGAATTTGAAACAAAAGGCAAAGATAAAGTAGCACTTAGGTATGATCAAACCGTTCCCCTCTCCCGGGTAGTGAGTCAATACCAAAATGAACTCGTATTTCCTTTCAAGCGCTATCAAATCCAGAATGTCTGGAGGGGCGAAAACACCCAAAAGGGAAGGTATCGCGAATTTATCCAATGTGACGCGGATATCGTTGGCACTGCCTCCCCTATCTCGGATGCTGAAATATTGAAATTGGTTTTAGATATTTATTCTGCATTAAAACTTGATGTTACTGTAAAAATAAACGACAGGAAAAACTTCGAAAATTTAGACAAGAAATACGTCTTAGCAATTGATAAGCTTGAGAAAATCGGTGAAAGCGGAGTTTTGTCCGAAATGACAGATAAAGGCCTAAGCGACGAAGATGCAAAAAGAGCATTAAAAGCTTTGCAAGAAAAACCTCAAACCGAGACTATTATAAAAATCCTGTCAGAGTTAAAACTTTTGGGCGCTGATATGAATAAAATTGCCTATGAACCCACACTTGCCCGAGGACTTGATTACTATACCGGTTTGATTTTCGAAACCGTTGCTCAAGGAAGTAGCGGTTCGATTTGCTCGGGCGGTCGATACGATAATCTTATCGGCATGTTTTCTCAAAAGCAAATTCCGGCTGTTGGGTTTGGCCTTGGATTTGATAGGACTATAGAGGTTTTGGAAACACAAAATAAACTTCCACAAGATTTGGCAACTGCAAAAGTCCTCGTGACTATTTTTTCGCCCGATCTAAAAAAACAGTCAATCGACATTATTTCGATGCTACGCAGCGAGAAAGTAAATTGCGAGCTTTATCTTGATGAAAACACAGCCCTGGATAAGCAGTTAAAATATGCCGACAGGAAAGGCATTCCTTACGCAATAATAATCGGACCTGAGGAAGCAAAAAGTAATTCCGTAACTTTGAAAAACCTAAAAAGTGGAGAGCAGAAAAGAATCGCTCCCGAGCAAATTAAAGAAGCGGTAACAATTTAATAATTTAGCAATTGAAAAATTTGGCAATTTTCTGTATAATTATAAGATTATGAAGGTAAATATACATCCGCAATATTTTGAAAATGCCCAGGTTATTTGCGCCTGCGGCAATAGATTTACTGTGGGTTCGACCAAAGAGATTATTCACATTGAGCTCTGCAATAAATGCCATCCGTTTTATACCGGAGAACAGAGATTTGTAGACAGTGCAAGCAGAATTCAAAAATTTCAGGAAAAACAAAAAACAGCACAGGCTTTTATTGTCAAAAGGGCGCAAAAGAAAGAAAAAAGAAAACAGCAAGACAATGAACCCAAAACTCTTCGCGAAATGTTAATGTCGATAAAGTAACCGCTCTGAATTTTCGACTCGAAATTTGAAATTCTTATTCAAATCCATATGGACTATCTTAAATCCCAAATTGAAGAATTAAATAAAAAAATTGAAGAGGCCAAGCATCTTCTCAGCGACCCTTCTTTTTCGGAATTGGCTTTATCCGAAATTAGGCAACTCGAATCGCAAAAAACTGCTCTTGAAGAAAGCCTTGCGGGTCAGCCAACCCAAGAGGATGAATCTCTTGATGAAAAAAACGTCCTTATGGAAATAAAAGGTGCTGCTGGAGGAGATGAAGCTAAACTATGGGGCGAAGAATTACTAAGAATGTATACAAGATTTGCTCAGAAAAATAACTTTAAAGTTGAACAGGAAGACGACAACGTTATAAAAATAACGACTCCCGGAGCCTTTGGAATCTTTAAATACGAAGCCGGTGTTCACAGAGTTCAGCGAACTCCGCAGACAGAAAAAAGAAGCAGAATTCACACATCAACTGCGATAGTTTCTGTTCTTCCTGAGCTTTCCGATATAGACCTTCACATAAATCCGGATGATATCGAATTTGAGGCATTCAGAGCCGGCGGCCATGGAGGCCAAAATGTAAACAAAGTCTCAACTGCCGTAAGAGTAAAACACAAGCCAACCGGAATAGTTGTAACCTGCCGGACAGAAAGACATCAAGCGCAAAATCGGGAAAACGCTATGAAAATGCTAAGAGCCAAGCTTTGGGAAGCAGAGCTTGAAAAACGCTCCGAGATTGTTTCCGAGCTTAAATCAACTCAGGTTGGAAAGGGAATGAGAGCCGAGAAAATAAGAACTTATAATTTCCCGCAGGATCGCTTAACAGACCATCGAATAAATAAATCCTACCATAATCTTCCGGTAATTCTTGATGGAGAAATAGACAAAGTGATAGAAGACCTAAGATCCTCCCAAGTATAAAAATTAACTTATATACTCCAGATCCTTTTTCTTAAGACTATCCATTTTATCTAGGTGGTTTTCCGCAATTAGCTTGGCGATCTGCCGGCCTCCTGCCAAATGAGGCAGGACTACGTAATCCGCTCCAGCCTTATACAGGATCTTTGCCTCATCCGCGTCAAAAGCCATCACCACAACCTTTGCCCTTCTATTTTCATGCCTTAACTCTTTAAGCACCAGTAAATTGTCTTCAAGGTCAGGATTAGTTGAGATAACAAGCTTAGCGCTGTCTAGTTTTGCTCTTTGCTGAATATCCAAATCCGAAATATCGCCAAACAACCGATGCGCCTTCTTGCTCTCAAGGTTTTTAAGAATTTCAGGATCAAAATCAACTACAACTACATCTATATCCATATCCTCAAGTGCCGATAAAATACTCTGCCCCATCTGGTCTCCCCCTATTAAAACTACGTGGTCCTTAAGATCCGGCATTGCACTTATTGATTCTACGGACTCCTCTATCCTAGCTGGAACTAATTCTAAGAATGAAAGATATTTATTGAAAAATTTATAAATATTTTTGCTCCCGGCTATCAAATATGTTGATATTGTAAATGTAAAAATCGCGCAAAGAGTCACTAAAGACACGACTTCATTTGGTATATGCGAAAGCTTTTGTCCTAAAAAAACGGTTATTAAAGAAAATTCGGAAATTTGAGCAAGACTTATCCCGGTCAAAAATGACGTTCTCTTTTTAAAGCCAAGAATTCCCATGACAAACATTACAATAAATGGCTTGACCATAAGAACGATGAGAGAAAGCAAAAGCGCAGGCACAAAAACAGACAAAATACCATTAAACGTCATCTGCATCCCCAGAAGTACAAAAAATAGTATTATGAAAAAATCCTGAAGTATCTTGGCCCGGGCTATTATCTGATAATTGGCAATAGAGCTGGCAAGCGAGAGTCCTGCCAAAAACCCGCCTATCTCAACCGAAAATCCAACAGCGCTGACCAAGGTAGCCAGCCCAAACACCCAGGCGATACTGACCAGAAATAAAGTTTCGGTTGATCGGGCAAGGCGTTCAATAAATTTAGGAAAAATATGAGTCCCCAAATACCAGACAACGCCAAATAGAATGACTCCTTTTATGGCAATCTGGCCAAACTTAAAAAGAGGCGCAACTTCGGAAAGCTGAGGATTAAAACCTGAAAGAAAAATAAGTACACCAATTGCCAAAAAATCCTGAATGAGAAGCACCCCAATTGCTACTTTCCCATACAAACTATGAAGTTCTCTTTTCTCAGAGATTAACTTTACAACTATAACAGTTGAGGAGAAAGTTACGGCAATACCTATGTATACAGCGGAGGCTAGAGATAAACCAAAAAGGATTGAAGCTATATATCCTGCCAAAAAAGAAAAGAGCACTTGCACTCCCGCAACAATAATTGCGATCTTGCTAATCGATGTAAAATCTTTAATTTTAATCTCAAGCCCAAGAGTAAATAACAAAAAAGTAATTCCAAGTTCAGCTAGGGTTTGAAGAAAATCCTGATTTGTAATACTTAAAAGCCCCAGGGGTCCGATTACAATTCCAGTTAAAATGTAGGCCAGGATTGCAGGCTGCCTAAGAAATCTAAAGATCACGGCAAAAAAGGCAGCCAAGCAGATAATAATTGTAATTTCAATAAAGGCAAGTTCCACTTACATCATCATAGCAGATGAATTTTACTGTTTACAAATGGTATATTATTAGTGAGCCGCTAAAATATGCTACTGACTTTCATTAGGAAATATAAAGAAGCCGATGATGTATTCTCATTCTTTTTTAAAAGCAACAAGCCGTTGATCTGGCGGGCGGGCCAGTATCTTTTTTATACTTTTCCGAATAACCATCCAGATGACCGCGGCGTGACGCGCTATTTTACTATCTCCTCAGCGATGTTTGAGAAACACGTATCAATTACAACCAGAATAAGTAAGCCGTCAAGTACGTTCAAGAAAGATTTGCTTGGGATGAAAAAAGGCGACACGATCCAAGCAAGCGGACCTGATGGCGATTTCACTATCGATGATCTAAACAAAAATTATGTATTTATTGCCGGTGGAATTGGAATTACTCCTTTTAGGTCAATACTTTTGGACCTAGACTACAGACAAAAACCTATAAATGTTCAACTTTTATATTCAAATCGAAATGAAGACGTTGTATTTAAAAAGGAGCTTGAGTCGCTTGCTCAAGGAAATCCCAATTTCAAAATAAAATATTTTATAAGCCCACAGCGCATCGATGAAAAAGCAATCCAAAGCCAACGACCAACTGCCAATGACCAAAAGCCAATCTTCTATGTCTCTGGTCCCGAGCCGTTTGTAGAATCGATTGAAAAAATCCTCAAAGACCTAGAGGTTAAGTCCCAGAACATAAAACTCGACCACTTCCCCGGATACCCGGATCGCTAAGCACTTGACAACCCTGCATTTTTCCCATATTCTAAGATTATGGCTGAGCAAGTAACTCCATCTCCTTCATCCGATGAGCAAAAACCGCCTCAAACGGCAAGATCCGCAGGCAAACTTAAGACTCTGGCTCTTTGGGAAGTAGGGCTCTTTGAATTAGGATTTGTGCTCTTGGGTCTCTTAATTTTGTTTGAAGTATTCAATTATTTCAATCTTTTGCCAATCTCTAAAATTTTCCCAAACCAACTCGGTTTTCTCCCCCACAGACCCTATCAACAAGGAGGGACAGTCACGCGACCCAGCAATACATTGATCCCAAATCAGCAGATGTCAAAATCGAACACGCCTCCTGTTCCTGCTGTCATAAAAAAAGATATCCAATCATTTGCTAAGTCGTACATAAAATCTTCACAGTCCCTCCCGTCACTTGATGTTAAACCTGCTACGCTAGCCAATGGCACAATTCTTGATCCAAATAGATTTGGAGCCTACTGGGCTATTGGAAACGGAGTATCTATAAGCATCTCGGCCAGATACGGGCAAGACCTTGTTGCACAAGACAGATCCGTGCTTGTAGCTTTTCCGGAGTCAATCAATCTAAACAATCTCACTGCCGATAGTAATGCGGCTAAGTATTTCCTTGTTCAAGCCAAGGGAACATGGAATTGTGGCAAAGAGATGACTGGAGGAAAAGAGTTTGTCAACTGCGTTAATTTTTGGATAGATACACAAAATATTAAAAAAGAAATAAACATAATAAGTTTCTCATCTGCTACCAATAATCAGAATACTTCAATTGCTTACTGTGAACGAAATACGCAAAGTATTTTTTACGGCTGGAAAAGCTGTTACTCCCAGAAATAAATAGCCCCAAAGTTTTTCATAGATAAACTAGTATTAATTGAGTATCCGATATATAATATAAGGAGTATTATGGGCCTTGAAAAACGTGGTCATGGAAATCGATCAAATATTGTTATTCCTATCATCCCCAGAGATACCCGAGAAGCGAAAAAAGGTAAGGGAAGAAAAATAAGCATACTCTCAAGACTAGCAGGAAGTAAATTAGTAGATGCAGCGCTTGCCTTGGCTTCAATTGGAGGAGGAATACAAATAGCCCATACTATAAATTCTGATATACCCAGCGTTCCCGGACTTTACGAGGAGGCAAAACAAGCAGTAGAGGGTTTATTTCCCAACAGCGGTCCTCCCTCCAAAGGTGATTTCTTCAATCCCAAAGCAAGCTCAGGAGAGATAAGCTCTCTTAATACAGTTCCTTTACCTATAGATCAGCAGATTGCTCTCATAAATTCAAGAACAGATCAGGATGGTAGTCTCTACTTTATACTTCCTAATCCCGGTCCAAATACTATTGATTACGAGAGAGATATGGGCCAATATAGTCCATTTATCAGATTTAAAAATCTGCCGGTAGGCTCTGTGTTTGTGTCTCCATACAGTGGGGCTATAAGGTATGAAAAATACTATACAGGAGACGCTCATCCCTATGGAACAACAGTAAAGGTAAAATTTCAAGTACGCCAAAGCGATGGTAAGTTTATAGACAAATATATCGAATTTAGCTTTGGGAACGAGAGCGGAAAACTATTAATCCCAGATCCAACCGCATTACAACCTCCTCCTCAATTAGGAACAGTTGTTGGTCCAGAAACACCGATAAAAGCAGGCCAGCCAATATTTGAGATAACCAGCGACAAGACAATAACCAGTGGTTATGGCAACTACCAAGTTGTTATTACGGGAGGAGACATCCCTTCCAATAATAATAAAAGTATCGTTGTTCCTTAATCAAAGTCGCCTTATTTATCTTACAAGATTTTTGTTGACAAGCTTAGTTTTTAGTGAGAGAATATCACTATGAGACTTGAACAACCTGGTCATGGAGTCCGATCAAGCATTGCTGTTCCTATTCCTAGAGAGGCACAGGAAGCAAGAAGAGGTATACTCTCAAGACTAGCAGGAAGTAAATTAGTAGATGCAGCGCTTGCCTTGGCTTCGATTGGAGGAGGAATACAAATAGCCCATACCATAAATTCTGATATACCCAGTGTTCCAGGACTTTACGAAGAAGCAAAACGGGGAATAGATTATGTGTGGGGGCTCATGGATCCTGGTCCTCCCTCAAAAGGTGACTTCTTTAATCCCAAAAGAGACTCAGGAGAGATAAGCTCTCTTAATACAGTTCCTTTACCCATAGACCAGCAAATCGCTCTAATAAATGCGAGAACGAGTAAAGATGGTAGCACGTACTTTATCCTTCCCAATCCTGGCGGAGATACTATTCATTATGAGAAAAGCTGGAAGGGCTCCCGCCCGATAATTGAACTTAAAGACTTACCCGTAGGATCCACATTCGTATCTCCATATGAGGGGTTCTTAGGATGGACAAAGTATTATCAGAATGGAAGTTATCAAGGTATGTCTCTAGAGATATTGTCTAAAACAGAAATGGAGGAAAACGGAAGCTTAAAGATCCTTGTTTTCTTCAACGTAACGGACATAAATCTGCTTCTTCCTGAAAGTCTGTTTCGTACCACTAAGAGTGGTCCTTCCGGAAATGAAACAGTTGTCGGTTCTCAAATACCTATAAAAGCAGGCCAACCAATATTCACCGTAGCAAGCGACAGGGTTATAAACGATCCTTCTCATCCTGCTCTTGGCGGCAATTACCAGGTAGAAGTCGGGACAGCAAACATTCCTTCCAGCAATAACAAAGCCGTTGTCTCTCCCTAGATAAGCACATCTTTCTTTTCATTTGCCCTTGACAAAAGGTCTATAAAGCTCCTATTATTTTATTAATGAGGTTAATCAAAATCGGCAGTCCAAAGACTCTTCTTAAACGGTATTATAAAAGAACAGTAATTATAGCGATAGCCATAATCCTCGCATTCCTTATATCAACGAGTGACAAAACTATCAGTAAAGCCGAGGCTAGCACATGCAGTCCTGTCACCAACTGCATAAACGAAGTTGGAAACACCGGTTCCTGCAATACCACTCAATTCTTTTCAGATGGTTCGTCATGCTCTCTGAAAGGACCAGACGCAAATAATCTGTACTGGTGCGGTTGTGATTTCCCCCCTACCCCCCCCGCCGTTACCCCTTGCCCTGGTTTTAGTTCATGCTTTATCAATAGCTGTACTTTTTGGCCTGGGGCTTGCGGAGTAAGCAGTTGTGTAAATAATGGATCCTGCTTACCTCCTCCCCCTCCTACCCCTACTTCGCCTCCTTCCTGCTCTGCGGGCTACACTCTTTGTCCTGACAATATATGCTACTCATGCAACGCAGGCTATAATCTAAGCTGCGGCCCGCCAGCATATTGCTACTCAACAGCTGCAACTTCCACACCGGTCCCCACCACAGTTGTTGCAGGAGGGGGTAATTGCCAACTGTTTGGCTGTGATGGCCCGAGCCTGACAGCTACTTGGACTAGAAATGCTATATGGCCTGCCTATGATGTCTGGATAACATATCCAAGCGGCGGTGCGCTTATAGCCACAAAAATGGGGCTTGGAGATGTTACAAGCTATACATTTAGCGCGCCAACCTACAATATTCCTCCAAGTGTCAACTATGATGTTAAAGTCTATACTACGATTTTGCCCTGCTGCAGCAATGCTCCATGGTATCAAGCTCTTAACCAAGGTCCAACAGGAGCTTGCACTGGCGGGTTTTGCTCACCACAACCTACTCCTACTACGCGTCCGACAGTAACTCCCCTTCCTACAGCAACTCCCTTTCCTACTCCAACTCCCGCTCCGACTCCCACCCCCGCCCCAGCGGTTACTATTCAGGGACATTTTGTAGACCAAAACGCTTCGGATCGAAGCGCAAATATCGGTCAGAACGCGACCATAAACCCCGGAGGTTATCCTGTTACGTTCGGCGCCGGTAATTATGGAATCTATTGGAATAACACTCTTCCGCCAAATACCTATTCAATTACAGCAGCCAGTGCTTCCAATTACATTATTTCTTCCTGTATCAATAGTGTCAATAATGTTCCTCTCGCCAGTCCCGCAAGATGCGCACTGCCGGGCAATTATTCCTCCACTAATCCCGTAACAGGCATTGCACTGCCGGCAAATGGGAACTGGGCTGATATTTACTTTATGTATACTCCTATTTACACAATCTCCGGCAATGTATTTGTCGACGCAAATAAAAATGGCTATAAGGACGCAGAGGCAAATTACACAGGAGGAGGTATTAATATTACCTCGACTGGCGGTACGGTTTCGGTCAATCAGGCAACCGGAACGTATCAGATAACCGGCCTTGTCCAAGGCACATATTTAATATCTTATTCCGGTGTTCCAGGCGGGTACTTAGCAACGTTTCCGATCCCAACCACTTATAGCGTAACCGTTGGGCCCAGCTGTGCCTTTACTCCAAATCTTACATCGGGTGGCCATGCCGCAGACGCATCCTGCAGTACAGGAAGCGTAATAAATCTTAACTTCGGCATAACTAATTCAATTCCCTGGATTCAGTCAACAACTACCGATATGAGACAGGACCTCGGGTATAATTATAAAATACCGCCTTCAACTCAAAGCTGCGGGGTTGTCGCTGACTATGCGTCATCTGTCGGCGCAAGCGGGACTCCTGGGATTATTTTCTCAGGCGATAATACGGCTAACTTCGGCGCAGGACAAGCATCAGCCACAAATTGGGTTGTGGGAGGATCCTCATACCCTGAAGTCTATAGTTCCTCAAAAGGCGTTATTTCAACCTCTTACTCATACGTCTCATCAGTTGCAAGACAGGCAGGTCTAAGCACAACTACCCTACCAGCAGGATGCAATCTTTCTGCGGGCTGCAGCCTAACGGGGCTTGGACATGGTCTTTATAGCAGCGCTTCTACCGTCTATCTTAACTTATCCAATTTGACTTGCTTAAATGGCGTAAGTAATGGAAACTGTGTGTTCTTAATAAATGGCGATATACACATTCAGGGAAATATTACTGTTCCGGTCGGCGCAACCGCAACCCTTATAGCATCGGGTAATATTTATGTCGATCAATCCGTAGGCAATAATCCGGCAACAGACTATACTTCCGCAACAGCACAGATCGAAGGATTTTACAGCGCAGACCAAAGTTTTATAGTTCAGGGACAAAATAATTGTTCTGTTGGACCTGACAGACGATTAAATCTTACCGGTACTGTAGTTGTCAATGCAGCAAAAGGAGGCGGCTCCTTCCAAAACCAAAGAGATCTTTGCGGAGGCGATCCTACATGCCCGGCCTTTTCTATAAACGCAAGGGCTGATCTTATATTAAACTCTCCCCAAGTTATCAAAAAGTCAAACCTTATCTTCCAGGAACTAGCCCCTTAGAACGAGATTTAAGAATTAAGATTTAAGATTTAAGATATAAGGAAAATTCGTAATTCATAAATCGTAAATCTTTTATATTATTGTAATTTCTTCTTCAAGCTCGATGCTATATTTATTTTTTATAATATTTTTTATTTCACTTATTAATTTTAAAACATCTTCCGATGTCACATTGCCAAGATTTACGATAAAGTTAGGATGCTTTTGGGATACCATCGCCTCTCCCTGTTTTTTCCCCTTTAAGCCTGCAAGAGCTAAAAGCTTGGCTGTGGGCAGAACCGGGAACGGATCATTTTTAACCGAGGCTGAAAATTCTTCCTGCAACTTTCGTGGCACATTTTGAAGGGGTATGTTTTTAAAGATACTTCCAATATTTGGATAATTCAAAGGATGCCTGTCCGTTCGGTAATCTATTTTTTCTTTTATCTTTCTTTTGATGCTATCCTTATCGCCCTTCTTCAGATTCAAAATTGCTCCGACAATGATTTCTTCATTTAAGCTTTTGAAAATGCTTGTGCGATAGCCAAAAAAACAATCTTTCTTCTTTCTTTTTTGAAGTTTGAGCGTTTGGATATTTATACTCGCAATCTCAAAAACGCTATCTTTTATCTCTCCTCCAAATGCACCTGCATTCCCCCTGATTGCACCACCTATTGTCCCGGGCAGTCCTCCTGCCCACTCAAGTCCTGACAATGAATTTTCTACACAAAAATCAAGAAGGTCTTTCATCAAGATACCCGAGCCAACCAATATTTTAGTATCCTCTTCCAGTATCTTAATATCTTTTATAAGACTATGAATCACTAATCCGGAAAATCCTTTATCGCTTATAAGAATATTTGTTCCGCCACCCAGAATAAAGATTTTTTTATCTTTCTGGGGAAATTTCGCAGATATTCTTCTCCATTCATCTAGAACCTGAATTAGCTCCTCAGCGCTTTCAATCTGGGCAAAATATCTTGCCATCCCGCCTATTCTGAAATTGCTGTATTTCTTAAGAGATACTTTCTCTTGTATAATAGTCATAAATACTATTGACTTGGGGCGGACTGAAGAGTTACTTTTATTTCAATTGTCTTACCGTCTCTCCAAAGAACGATGGCAAGAGTATCCCCGACTTTTTTACCTGCGATGATTTGAGTAAGCTCGTCTTTACCAGTCTCGATTCTTTTTTCATCAGCTTTCACGATAATATCTCCTTTTTTAATACCTGCTTTATCCGCAGAAGACCCTTGGACAACATCAGCAACAATCGCTCCCTGGGGAACATTGTTGAGAAGCGCGACGTCCTTCCCTATCATCTTATAGGCGACTCCAAGATATGCCCTTTGAAACTGCCCATGTTCTGAGAAATTTTTAAGCGAGTCCTTAACAATATTTATGGGAAGAGTAAAACCAATGTTTTGTCCGCCCTGGGCAATTGCAGTATTTATCCCAATAACCTGGGCCGAGGAGTTAAGAAGCGGTCCACCTGAATTTCCAGGATTAATAGCGGCTGAGGTTTGAATAACATTATCAAGCCGCTCCACATATCCCTGAAATTCACTGCCTGCAGTAATTCCGCGGCCTAAGCCGGAAATCACTCCTGTTGTTACCGTGTTTCTAAACTCACCCAGGGCTGTGCCGATAGCGATCACAAACTGACCAGCCTGAAGATGAGACGAATCACCTAGGGAAACAGGGACGAGCGTCTGCCCTGGATTTTCCGAAGGATTGATCTTAAGAATGGCGATATCATTCAACGGATCTCTATAAATTTTTTCAACCGTATATTTTTTATCGTTATTGGTTATAATCTGATACTTTGCTTCCTGGGAGACAACATGCTTGTTAGTTATAACAAGACCATCCGAGGAAACTATGAAGCCGGATCCAATATCTTGAGGCCCGGTTTCCGCAGGGGTCGGTGCACCAAAAATAGAAAAAGGGCCAAATTGAAAAACCTGTTGACTTGATGGAGGAACAGTTTCTGAAACCGTAACTACAGACGGTCCGACTTTTTTAACAGCATCAATTACAACGGACTCCTCAGTGACGATTTTTACTTTTTCCTGAGATGGAGTTGTGAAAGGTTGCGGAAATAGATTGGGGACTTTTGGTAAATATGTGGCAAAAGCACTAAAAGCAGCTAAAATTATAATTAGTACTGTAACTAATATGATTAAGCGGCGCATAATTTGATCTAGCAGTTAGGGTTTTATTTTATCAGCTCTTCTATCCCTTTTTCAAGCTGTAAGTCATGACTTGGATCTTTTGAATCTTGAGAAACTACAACATCGGGAGTAAGTCCTGCTCCATTAACCCATGTGCTGTTGGGGGTTAGCCATTTTGCAATTGTTATGTGAAGACCTGCACCGTTTCCCAAATCCTGGGCTTCTTGAATTGTGCCTTTGCCAAATGACTTTTCTCCAACCAGGACTCCCCTTTTGTAATCTCTAAGAGCACCTGAAACAATTTCACTTGCCGAAGCACTGCCTTTATTTATAAGGATCACAAGCGGCGTATCGATAAAAAGACCACGTCTTGAAACAGAAAGACTCGTTTTCTCTCCTCCCCCCATTTCTTCTATCACGACAGCCTTTCCTTCCTTAAGAAACTCTCCCGCAATAAATGTCGCGTCTGTTAGATACCCTCCGGGATTATTCCTAAGATCCAAAACTATACCCTTAAAACTCTTGTCGCTTTGAGATTTTATGGAAAGATCGTTAACAAGCGAAAGCCAATCTTTATTAGTGCTGTCTCCAAATTGAGAAAGCTTAATATAGATAATTTTATCATCTTCGTGAGACTTAAGATTTTTTTCCAGCCTGATCCCCTCTATGTCTTTAATTTTTTTAAGAATGCCGTCAACGCTCTTGACTGTAATTACATCTCTTGTTATCTTTATATCCAAAGGCGTCTTTGCGTCTTTGTGAAGAATTGTCAAAGCAACTTGGGTCCCTTTTTTACCGCGGATTTTTTCAACTACCTGCTGCAGCGTCCAGCCTTCTGTTGATGCTCCGTCAATTTTAAGAATTACATCTGCCGCTCTTATTCCTTCTTTTTGAGCCGGGCTTCCGTTAAGAGGCGAAATAACAATAATTTTTTTGTCCTTCATGCCAAGCTCAGCCCCTATCCCCTGAAATTGCCCTGCCAGCCCTTGCTTGAAATTGGTATTTGAAACAGGAGGCAGATATACCGTGTAAGGATCCTGAACGCTTTGGACAAGCCCTGCAATTGCTCCATCTAGAAGTTTTTGAGAAACTAGTTTTGTCTTATCATAATACTTGCTCTCAAGATTCTGCCAGGCAGTCCAAAAGGTTGAAAAGTCAACGCTTGAAACAGTAGCCGGCGGTTCTTTATTTACCAGAGAAATTGAAGGTCTGTAGTTTTTCCAATCAAAACTTATCTTACTAACCCCTAGATAGTAACCCAGGAAAAAGGCGATCAGAACAAAAATTATTACTTGAAACCTTTTGGTATTCATAGATTACAAAAAAAACGATTATAGATACGAGGTAAATGGCAATAAGCTCAAATGCCTTGCGTACTTTATATTTTTTCCAAGATCTTTTTGGTGTTTCGCGCATACACTAGTTCTTGATCTTGAAATAATTTTATTTCTTTCTGTCAGAAACCGTCTCAAAACCGAAGTGTCATGAAATGACGGAATTTTGTTTTCGCTGCAAAAAAGACATTTTCCGCTCTTCCTGGATGTTCTTCTGGATGTTGATGTTTTGCTGTTTCGTGCCATAGATTTCTAAAGATTGAGCTTAGAAAGGAATGTCGTCTGGAACAATTTCCTCTTCTTCAGCTTTTTCCTCCTTTTTTGCTTTCGAGCCCTTTTTCACATCAGATGCATTTTTTGATTCTTTTTTTGACTCCGATTTAATCGGAGCTGACTCACTGTTTTCTGAACTTGCATCAGGCTCTATCTTTTCTTCTCCACCGCCCTCCAAATGCTCTTCCTCGGGTCTTCTTGAATCAAGAAGAATCATATCTGAAGCAATTATTTCCGTTGTGTTTCTTTGGGTTCCATCTTGTGCGTTCCAGCTTCTGGTAGAAAGTCTTCCTTCTATAAAGACTTTCCTTCCTTTTACCAGAAACTGACTGCAGATTTCTGCCAATTTATTCCAGGCAACAACCCTATGAAATTCTGCTTCTTCTCTTTTTTCTCCGGTATCTGTAGTCCAGGTCCTGTTAGTCGCCACACTAAAAGAACAGACAGCAGTTCCGTTTGGAGTGTATCTAAGCTCCGGATCTCGTGTCAGATTACCGATTATTTGTGCTCTGTTTAAACTTTTTGCCATAATTTACTACTTACCTTTAGTCTTGCTCGCTTTACTAGGGAGCGGGGCTTTTGAATTTTGCCTTAGCAAAAGATGTCTTAACACATTTTCGTTTGCCAAAATCTTCTTTTCAAGATCCTTGGGAATTTCTGCTTCTTGCTCAAAAGCCATGTCGACATAGAACCCGGCAATTTCCTTTTTTATAGAATACGCCAGTGGTTTTTGTCCCCACTCGTCTTCTTTTATATTTTTTGCGTCCTTCAAAAGGCTTTTGACCGATTCAAGAAGTTTTTTTCGATTTGCCTCGTTAAGTGAGGTCTTCAAAACCAAGACTAATTCGTATGCCCGCATCGTTTTCTAATCCTAGCATATTCAAAAATAGAAAAGCAAGCCCTAACTTCCGATTTTAAACTCAACTACGTCTCCGTCTTTGACGATATAATCCCTTCCCTCAAGCCTCGCTTTGCCATGTTCCCTTGATCCTTTCCAGCCGTTATTTTCTACAAAATCCGGATATGAAACAACCTCCGCTTTTATAAACTTTTTCATAAAGTCTGTGTGAATTTCTCCTGCCGCTTCCAAGGCTGTTGAGCCTTTTTTTATAGTCCATGCTCTTACTTCTTTCTCCCCTGCCGTTAAAAAGGAGATGAGCCCTAATTCCTCGTATGCTTTTTGGATCAACCTTTCAAGTCCTGATTTCCCAAGACCCAAATCTTTCAAATATTCTCTTTGCTCCTCATCAGATAAACCCGCAAGCTCCGATTCAATTTTGGCCGAAATTACAATCAATTTATGCGTTTCTACACCTAAAAGTTTTGAATATTCAGCAATTGTATTTTTTATCGACTCGGGGTTATACTGATTTTCCGAAACATTCAAAACCAGGAGCTCCGGTTTTTTCGAAATCTCTCCTCCTTTTTCCAAATCCGCAAGCTCAAGCTCTGTTCTTACGACTTTATAATCATTTAAAGGATCAACGCTCCCCTCTTTTATAACATTTGTATCTTCAAAAACCCTAACAACATGGGCAATTACAACTACTTCCCTAATATGCGACAAGAATTTATTACCAAGCCCCGCTCCCTCGCTTGCTCCTTTCACCAAGCCCGCAATGTCAACGAAATTTACAACAGCAGGTTTTATAGGCGGAAGGTTTTGCATTTTATGTTCTTCTTTTGTAATCTCCGCTAATTCTTGAAGCCTATCATCGGGCACCGGAACCACGCCGACATTTGGCTCAATCGTTGCAAAAGGATAATTTGCCACAAACGCCTGCTGCTTCTTAAGAAGCGCATTAAACAACGTAGACTTCCCAACATTCGGAAGCCCAACAATACCAATTGATAAGCCCATACTGAAGAATTATAGCAGAAATTATTTACGCGTTTTCGAGGTCTTTGATGATAATTTTTTTCATTTTTAACATTACCTCTGTGGATTTTTCATCATTTACCAGATCTCCTATATTTTCCGGGATTATTTGCCAGGAAACGCCAAATTTATCCTTAAGCCAACCGCATTGCTTGGCGTTTTCGTCTCCGCCCTCCCCTAATTTTTCCCAATAATAATCAATTTCTTCTTGGGTCTTGCATTTAACTACAAAAGAAATTGATTCGTTAAATTTAAAAACAAGACCGCCATTTAAAGCTGTAAACTCCTGCCCTTCTAATTCAAAGCTTACTGTCATTACCGAACCTACAGGCAAATGCGAGGGGGTGTCTGCCTGATAAAGGGTTTTTGAAGTTATTTTGGAATTTTTAAAAATTGACGTGTAAAACTCTGCCGCTTCTTCTGCCTTAGTATCAAACCATAAAAATGTAGAAATCTTTTGCATAAATTAATATTACCAAAAATAATTTAGACGTACAAGTAACTCAAGCCATTAATATTTAATCTAACAATTCCTATTAATAAACTCATGCAGCTAATTATAGTAGAAATTTACTCCCCTTCTATCCGTTGTAAAATAAGATGATGTAAAATAGGGATATGGAGCTTAAAGATTTATTAATTGAACAGTTGGAAAGCTTGGGACCGATCCGCTTCTCCAATTCTTTCGGCTGGATTTGCATTTATACCGGCAAAAACATGTTTGGCGGGTACAAATAAATCGACAATAATGTCCTACTTTTGTTTTTGATTTTATCACCAGGAGGATTTGAAAAATCACTGCTAGAGAATTTTGAAAAGTTTGAATTTGGAAAAACCTGGGCGCAAACTGAAATAACCGGCGAGGACGATTTGCCGCGTATTTTTGAATTTATTCAAGATAGCTTTGACTATGTTCAAAAAAGACGAGAACTAAAAGACAAAACCTAATCTCCCCTTTTTGCCTCTTGTCAAGAATTTTAAAATGTTGTATAAAAATATTATGGCAAATAGAGTTGTACATTTCGAAATAGAAGCCCAAGACAAAGAGCGGGCCAAAAAGTTTTATTCCCAAGCTTTTGGCTGGGAAATGCAGCAAATGGGTCAGGATTTTGGAGATTATGTAGTTGTAAAAACCGGCGAAGATACAGGCAAGATGGAAGACATGGGAATAAACGGTGGGATATACCAGCTGGGTGAAGGCAAAAAGGAAGTTAACGCATATAGATGCGTAATAGGTGTGGGTGATGTAAATAAAGCAATGGCCGATGTGAAAAAGGCCGGAGGAAAAGTGTTAAGCGAAAAACCGGATGACATTCCCAATGTAGGACTTTTTGCCAAATGCGAAGATACTGAAGGAAACGTATTCACCCTTCTTCAGCCCTCTCCGGACATGATGCCTCCCCAATCCTAAAACTCCCCTTTCTTGTCTGTTATCAATCATAAAATAATATTTGCCGTTTTCCTAAATCCCCAAGTCCTACAATATCAACCGATAAATTTCATGGAGAAATCATAACAGAGAGCTTAAAAATGAGTAAATCTAATTATGCCGCTTGGGTTAATTCAAATTTACCTCGCTTGGCATATTCATGGAGGCGCATATATTCTTCGTTGTCCTCTGGGGACAACCCCGACTCAAGGCGCTTTCTACCTAGGAATCTGTATCTTTCTGCTGATGCTTGTGGATCAATTAATTCTTTAGTTTCTGCTTCAATGTGAGCCTTATACGCTGCGTCTTTTGCTTTCAGTTGCTCCTCAGATAAATTTGCGTCAAACAATCCAAAACTTGCCATCTGACCTAGATTTGCACGTTCCCTTTGCTCACCCTCGCTTAAAACACCATCAAACTGCCTTTGACCCAATTCTCTATATCTTGCAGCAAGCCCTGCGTTTATTTCCCTCAGTGACTTTTCTTGTACAGACGCTTTCCCCGCCTCTCCTTGAGGTCCGACAACTGGCCCCGTCGCCGGCCCAGGCGTTAGGCTTCGATTAGTTTCCATAGATACACCATCAGTCATCTTTTTCTTACCTCCTTATTATTATTGGTAATTAACTGTCCCTTGTCAAGTTCTCATTTTCTACGGGCAAGAAGGTAGATAACCCTCACCGGAAATGATACCCCAATCCTAAAACTCCCCTTTTCTTCCTTGATCAAGTGCATGTAAATCTTTTTCTGAAGCGATAAAACCTTTAGTCGCTAAATGGCCGAAATCCTTTTTATTATTTAGTCCATTCAACAGCACGTATGTTTGAAAACCGGCCCGACAAGCAGATTCAACTCCAATTCTGGAATCTTCAATGGCGACACATATCCCGGGAGTCAAATTATACAACCTGGCAGCTTTTAAATACATTTCCGGATCCGGCTTAAGGAGGGAGACATCATCCGATGATACTATGAAATTAAAGCAAGAAATAATACCAAGAGATTTCAGTATCTTTTGGATTTCTTTTTTACTGCTTACGGAAACTAATCCAAGTTTTGCAGGTCCTTGATAATTTTTAACAAACTGCACGGTTGAAGGAATTACGGAGATATATTTTTCTGTATTTTGTGCATACTCTTGATAAAATTCTTTTATAATTTTGTTTTGTATATCTATAGGAATTACATTCTCGTATATTTCATGTACGAAAGCACTTATCTTTCTTCCAATTCTTTTTGAATACATTGCGTCTTTAAGTTCATAGCCATATTTACGAATTATCCGCTGCAAAAGGATAAATGTAGGTTTTTCACTTGCGATAATCACTCCATCCAAATCAAAAATAATAGCCTGTATCATACGTTAGTTTTTACTTCTGATCATATCTGCTACTTCTATTAGTTCTTCTGTTTTATCTTCTATTCCTCCCACTCGAGTGGTACTTAGAAATTTTGCAAAACCCTGTATGTATTTTGAAGTCTTATCGAGATCAAACCAGTTATCTTGTGTCCCTAGTATCAGCGCCAAGAATGGTAACGCTTCGTCTCCACCCGCCCAAAGAGTATGATAGACAACTTGCGCAACTTCTAAATCTATTGCAGGCCTTCCGGAAATTTCCAGATCAAAATCAATGTGTACCAGTCCAAATTGCGGATGCACAAGCATATTTCCTGCCCATCTGTCTCCGTAGACGAAGCCTAATCCATGTGCTTTTCGCAGATCGGCAATAAGCTTATAGACAAGCATATCCTGATCATTTTTATGAGATCGCAAGTATTCATCTAATGTTTGGGCTTGATGAAGAAAAGGGTAAGTTATATTATCACCATCAATTGCAAGCGGAGGTAAAACCATAAGGCCTGCTTTTGCTGCTTTCCAGCTGAAATCAAATTGCTCTTGAGGACTGCGTCTTCTTACTCTTCCGCCGTCTCCGGTAAATCCAATATACTGATATTCATAAGCAATATTTTCGAAAAGATCTTTATTCACGTGAGGAACCCTCAACAAAGCCTCTCCTCCTGGACTTTGGACAAAGTAATTTGTGTTCAATCCTCCCGTCAATGGCTGTCTGTCTAATTCTCTTCCATTCATAATTATGCTACAAGCATATCCCTTACTTCTAGAGGAGACAAATCTGGAAAAGCACGATAGAAATTATCAACAATAAACCCAGGTGAATCGCTCTGATGAACTACAACATGCTCAAATCCTTTTGAAAGCAGTCGGGATAAAGAGCTGGTATTCGCCACAGGAGAAGCTACTATTATACGTTGTGCATGCAGAGACTTTAAGGATGTCGCAGCAGCCAGTGCGGTATAGCCAGTCGAAATACCATCATCTACTAAAATTGCGGTTTTACCTTCCAGGTCCGGTAATGGTGAGATCTGATCCAATTCAGCCATATTGCGTTTTATAACTTCAGATGCATATTCCAAACCAGATTTTATGCGCTCATCATCTGAGCCAAAAAGATCGATCAATTCATCATTTAAGTAAGGCCCGACTGTTGTCATTGCTCCAATGCCAAAACGACGGTCACTGGAAAATGGTATTTTAGCCGCAAAAAATAAGTAAAGCGGGGCTTTTAAACGATCTTGTATGGGCAAGGCTACAGGAACACCTCCTTTGGGAATAGCTACGATAACAGGATCTGTGTATGTATCTTGAGCAAGGATTTCTGCGAGCTGTTTGCCTGCTTGAGTACGATCGGGAAATAAGGGCGGCGTTTCGGCCACAAGCTTTATGCTTTCACTGACTAAGCCTTCTATAAAATGTTCAGATTTCATCGTAAAGGTCCCCGCTGACGAAGGATATGATCGTATTCTTGTGCTTGCGCTGCAAAATCAAGCCCGACTTCTTCATTGAATGCCTGCCTAACTTGATTTGTTATCGGACCAAGTAAACCACTGTTTATAAAAAGTCCGTCAAATGAACGCGCATGGACTTGACAGATTACAGTAGAGGTAATAAAAATTTCAGAAGCGTTCATTGCATCAACTACAGTAAGATTCTGCTCTTCTATTGGTATGCCTAACTTTTTTGCAATATCGAAAATCATCTCTCTTGTGAGCCCGCTTAAGACTCGAGATGAAGGAGCGGTTTGAATCCTATCATCGCTGACTAAAAAAAGACTTGAACCAGTCGCCTCTGTCAGATATCCATTTTGGTCCAGCAAAACACCGGTTGACCCAGGCTTTATTTTTTTTGCCTCAAGCCTACCAACAACATGGTCCATCCTGCCATTGCTTTTTATTTGAGGAGAAATTACGTCTTGAGGAATTGCTCTCTGTTCAACAACAACCAAATCTATCCCGTTTGTGTATTTTTTTGCCATTCCTCCTAAACGATTTACCAGAGGTATGCAATGTATAACAACTGTTGGTTTTAGCTCTTCAGCTGGAACCATTTCGAATTGAGCCGCAGGGCCACGCGATACATAATTAAGAATCTGCCAATCTACCACTTCACTCTCTGTAGGTAAATTTCGATGAAGAGTTTCGTCGGTGACCTCAGCCATTTGCACAGGATCCATACCGGGATCAATTTGAAGAACTTCCAATCCTCTATAAAGCCGTTCTAAATGATCTGCAAGTTTATAAGGAGCGTGATTAAACGTCCTTGTTACCTCGACCATCTTTTCTCCTGTTGCCAGTGCGGTATCATAAATTGACACCCGGGCTTGCGCTTCCGGAACAAAATCACCATTGAAATATACTATTCTTTCTCCCATTTTTATTTATAAGTTGTACTCTTGAAATGTCTTAAATATTCACCGGCATCCTGATCAAGAGCAAAGGTGACATTTGGATGAAGTCGAAGGAAAGATGCAGGCGCTTCCGAAGAAACTGATCCTCTCAATGCACGATTTATTCCCCATGCTTTGGATCTACCTTTAGCAAGCAGAATTATTCGTTTCGCCTGAAGTATGTCGGCAATTCCTAATGTTAAAGCCGCACCGGGAATTTCTTCAGGATTATCAAATAGTTTTGAGTTTTCTGCAATTGTTTGAGGATCCAATGCAACATGCCTTACTCCTGAATCAACCGGTGAACCTTTTTCATTAAAACCTAGGTGACAAGTTGTTCCCGGTCCTATGCCTAATATGGCAAGGTCAACTGGCTGGAACCGATCTAACAGTTGTTGGAAACGGCCTGCTTCGGCTTCTGGATCTGGTGCTTCACCATCCGGAATATTCCATGCCGAAACACTAACATGATCAAAAAGATTTCTCCTCATGTATGAAGCGTAGCTATTTAAATCAGCCTTGGGCATTGGATGATATTCGTCTAAATTAAACGTTATGGCTTGACTCAAGTCTACTATTCCGTATCTATGGCTTCTCACAATTCTCTGATACATTCCAACCGGTGTATTTCCAGTCGGAAGTATCAAAACTGAACTTGGATCTGCTTGGATTTGCTCTATTGCTTGCGTTGCTGCATAATCATCCACTGTTTGCGGTGTTTTAAATATAATTACTTCGGGGTCATATTTTGGCGATAGGCCTTCGTGTTGATCTTGGTTTGCGTATTGAAGTATTTCAGCTCTTTTCATAATAGTTAGCGTTGGCGCTAATTATACAAAAAGACTAATGTATTCACAAGCCTGCCGCTGTTTGTTTTCCGTGCCCTACATCTTCAAAAACTCTAATACTTTATAGAGTATGACTCCGGGCCAAAAAATAGCCTTAATTATCCCAATTACTCCAGCCAAAAAAGTAGTTGCATGCTGCAAAAAATATACCAGTGCTCCGATAACCCCTAATCCATAAATGGCACCCGAACCTGCATTATTTTTCATTTATCTCACCTCCTTTTTATTCACTAAGTAAATTATATCACTCCTCTTCTTATCTTTTATCAAACTTTTTAATGTTATACTAATTTCATGAAACCCCTATTTAAACTCCGGGGAAAAGTTAAGAAAGGAAAAAACAGAGGGAAATTTCTCGGTTTTCCAACGGCCAATATTAATCTCCATAAGAAAATTCCGCAGGGAATTTATGCCTCAACTGTAAAAATTGACTCGCCTCGCTTCGCGGGCGAAGCGGGTAATAAAAAATACATTGCCGCTACGTTCATCGGTTCTGCGAAAACTTTCAATGAAAGCGAATACAAAGCGGAAAGTTATATTTTGGATTTTAATCAAAACATATATGGAAAATGGGTCACTGTAACGCTACTTAAGAAACTTCGGGGGAACAAAAAATTTGGCTCGGAGCAAGAGCTTATCGATCAAATGAAACAAGATATATTAGCTACAAGGAAATTCTTCAATCTATTTTTCCATCGCTACGACTAAATTTCTGTATGCAGTGTTGGCGCGAAAGGCAGTCCAAAAAGCTCTGCCGATATGAATACTATAAAGAGCATCAATTCGATAACCAGGGGTAAACATTTTTCCAAGTTTTCCGTGCTGGGCTATAAGTACAAAAATGCCCGCAGCCGCACTTGCCTCATACTGCTGAAGAAGAGCGAAGGAAATTCCTACTCCGCCTGCAATAAAGGCCATAGCATCCTCCTCATAATCAGCCACAAACCTTGACGGCGTAAGAGAAAATAACATGCCTTCCCTGCGAATAGTGTCTCTGATTTCACGATTCAGTGGTTTTACCCAATTATTAACCGAGGCAACACCACCTTTTTTATGCATGATATTTTGCGCAATTAACTGCGTGTCCAATGTAATCCTCAGATCACGCCACTCCTGTCCCTTAGAATCAGCTGGTTTTAACTCATATGCCTGCGTCTCCGATATTTTTTGGGTCCTTAATTTTGCCTGCCCGGAATATGCGGTTCCCTGCGCGTCAAATCCGACTACCTGCGGCACGGGACGATCGTCTTCTTCTTTACTCTCCAGGAGCACTTGGCCAATTCCCCCAATATTCATAAGTCTAGTGGTTTTTTCAAGATCAATCCCTATTCTGCCACTAAGATACGGAGGCAAATGAAGATTTCGGGCGTTAATACGCTGCGTTTGGACTTCCGCAATAGGAACTACGTGCTCTTTTGACATAAAACTTATCAGTGGTGTCTACCGTTTAGTCTTGCAAGTATTATTTCTCTTAGCTTATCAGCATCCGGACCTATTTGAACCGGCATATTGCCAAAGTTTGACGCAATTTTAGGACCTATGGGAACAATCTCCGTACTTGTTCCAAACTCATCATACAGATTATTCTTGTGGTACAAAACTGCATAGTCCGGATCTTTAAGCATATGTCCCGTAAGTATTGCCACTACGACCTCTTGCTTATCAACTGCTTTGTCCGTGCCATCTCGAATTATCTTTTTTAATCCGGCTATTGTCACAGCGGAAGCCGGCTCGCACCCTATGCCGTCACGCCCAATTACAGCCTTGGCATCGGCTATCTCCTGTTCGTTTACTTCGGTAACCCATCCGTCGGTTGCCTCAATCCCCCTCATGGCTTTTTTCCAGGAAATCGGGTTTCCAATTTTTATGGCCGTTGCTAAGGTCTTCGCATGGACAGCCACCAAGTGGTCGTGATCTTTACCAGTAATAGTCCTGTAAAGCGGGTCAGCGCCTTCTGCCTGAACCACAGTTAGTTTCGGAAGTTTATCAATGAAACCCAACTCCTTTAGTTCTCTTAGTGCTTTTGAAATAGAAGCTGCGTGACCAAGAT
>JAMCYD010000025.1 GCA_023473785.1 Patescibacteria group bacterium | reverse complement strand
TGTTGTTTCTCCGCTTCTATGCGAAACAATTATTTTTAAGTTCTTGAGTTTTGCCATTTCTACCACAGCAATTGTTTCAGTTATTGTCCCTATTTGATTCGGTTTTATTATCATTCCATTGATTGTGTTATTGTCCAAAGCCATCTGCAACCTGTAAGGATTAGTAGTAACCAAATCATCTCCCACAATCAATGTCTTATCACCCAAAGCCGAATATATTTTCTGCCACCCCTCCCAATCGTCCTCAGAAAAAGGATCTTCGATGTAAATTAGCGCATAATCATCAAAAAGGTTTTTATAAAATTCAACAAAATCATCTTGATTATAAGGTACTGCCCTATCTCTTAATCGATATTCTTTATTGTCCTTAAAAGAGTTAGCCGCCGCATCAATTCCCAAAAATGCATCAAATTGGAATTTATAATTTGCTCTCTCAATTGCTTGCTTTAAAATATTCAACGCCTCCTGATTTGTTGGAATGTTTGGACCAAACCCTCCTTCATCAGCAGAAAGAGTTGACAAATTTCTTTCAAAAAGAACATCTTTCAAACAGTGATCAATTGAAATACCAAGACCAAGACTTTCTTCATATTTTTCAGAAGTAGCCGGAATCACTAAAAATTCCTGAAAATCCAAGCTGTTTGACGCATGCTTACTCCCTTCAATTAAGTTAAACATCGGAACCGGAATTTTTTTTGATGATTCTTTTGAAGAAATAAAACTGCGAAGATAAAGAGATAAAGGTAAAAGCGAACTTTTTGCGGCAGCTTTAGCAACAGCCTGAGAAACAGAAAGCGTAGCGTTAGATCCCAGTTTTCCTTTATTTTGAGTTCCATCCAGCTCTACCATTATCCTGTCTATTTTTGCCTGTTCTCCAGCTTCAATTCCAATAATCTTAGGACCAATCACATTGGTCACGTTTTCTACTGCCTTTAATACTCCCATTCCATTAAACCTCGTCATATTCCCATCTCTTAACTCCAATGCTTCATATGCTCCTTTTGATGCGCCGCTTGGAACGGAAGAATCCGCGCTAATCCCATCTGAAAGAACAACGCTTGTCTCAATTGTCGGATTTCCGCGAGAATCGAAGACTTCTTGTGCGGTAACAGATTTAATTTTAGACATTTTTACGCCGTTTCCCCGAAACTATATCATTCTCAACTTTATAAATCATATTTCTTGTTGTATCAACTGCGTCCGGCGAAACTGAAATACTTGTTATTCCCCAATCAACCAACTTTTCTACCAAATCTGGATAAACCGAGGGCGCCTGGCCGCAAATGGAAGCTGTTATATGATGTTTATTACAAGTCTTAATAATTTTCTCAAGTGCCCAAAGTACGGCTTTGTTTCTCTCGTCAAATTCTGGCGCAACTTCGCTATTATCTCTATCAGTTCCAAGGATAAGCATCGTTAAGTCATTCGAGCCAATTGAAACACCATCGATTCCAGCCTCTATGAAATCCTCAAGGAGAATTACATTTGAAGGAATTTCAACCATCATATAAAGCTTAAATGATCCGCTTCGATGAATTCCATTCTGATTGATCATTTTTTTTACCTGTTCAAATTCATTAACCGTTCTCACAAACGGAATCATAAGATGAAGATTTGTCAGTTTCTTTTTATGCCTCACATATTTGATAGCATCTAATTCCAATTCGAAAACCTTTGGATCATGAATGTACCGATACGCTCCTCTGTATCCAAGCATCGGATTCGGCTCAAGTGAAATTAAATCTGTTACCGCACAAGAAGTCTTATACTCGTTAGTTTTAAAATCCGTTGCCCTATAAATAACAGGCCTTGGATAAAATGCCTGGCAAATTTTTTCCAATCCCTCTGCTAATTTATCCGTAAAAATTTTCTCTTTTCTTTCTTTAATCAACTTCTTAGGATGTGTACCAATTTGAGCAATCATAAATTCTGCCCGTAATAAACCCACGCCGTCTACATTTAGTTGCGCCACATCACGTGCATTTTCAGGCTCGGCCAGATTTACATAAAGTTTAGTTGCTGTTTTGATGTTTAAAGACTGGATTTTTGATTTTTCCGAAGCAGTTGCTACAATACTTCCCTTAAAAACCTCTCCCGTTTTTCCATTTACAGTTACGACTAAACCATCTTTTAATATGCTCATCACCTTCTCAGCTCCAACAACACAAGGTATTCCAAATTCACGTGACACGATTGCCGCATGTGAAGTCCTTCCTCCGGCTTCAGTTACAATCGCAGAAGCCTTTTTCATCGCCGGAACATAGTCGGGACTCGTGTACGCTGCCACAAGCACATCCCCCTGCGAAATTTTTCCTATTTCTTTAGGACTTTTCAGGATCTTTACTGCTCCAATCCCAATCCCTGGACTTGCAGGATCTCCTTTGATTATTAAATCTTTTGCGTATTTTTTAGAGTCAACAGTATCCGAACTTTTATCCTTGTTCCCAATTGTTGTAATCGGTCTTGTCTGGACTATATATAATTTCCCCTTTTCCCTTGCCCATTCAATATCCTGAGGAAAATAATAGTGTTTTTCAATTTCCTTACCTATCTTTGCCAGAGTCAATATCTCTGCATCTGTTATTTTCTGCTTACCTCTTTTTGCGCGCGGAATTTTAACCTCTTTGTTCTCAACTTTATTTTTAACCAAAGCAATCATCTGTTCTGATTTTCTCTTATTTAAAATAGTCAATTCTTTTTTATCTACTTCATAATGATCCGGTGTTATTTTTCCTTGCACAATATACTCACCAAGCCCGTATATTGATTCAATTATTATTTTTGTTTTATCTCCTGTTATCGGATCAACAGTAAACATTATCCCTGATGACTCCGACTCCACCATTTTCTGGACAACCAAACAAATCCCCACCTTCAATTGATCAAGTTTGCTTTCGTGTCGGTAATAAATAGCTCGAGGCTCGAAAAGAGAGGCCCATCCTTCTTTTATTTTTGCAATTAAAGCAGCCTCACCTCTAATATTAAGAAAAGTTTCTTGTTGCCCGGCAAACGAAGCAGTTTTTGAGTCTTCTGAAGTAGCTGACGATCGTATTGCAACTAATGCGTCTTTAAATATTCCGCAAAGACTTTTGTAGTATTTGAAAACCAATTTTACAACCTCAGGCGGTACTTCAGATTGGACAATAAGTTTTTTAATGTGTTTGCTAACTTGACCCAATGATTCTGGATCATCGTAGTTTACACTCCCAAGCAAATGTTTTATCTTTACATCAAGTTTGTTTAATTTTACAAATTCAAAATAAGAAGCAGTCGTAACAGCAAATCCATCAGGTACAGGGAATTTCGCCTGAATCATCTCACCTAAATTCGCACCCTTACCACCAACATACTGCACATCTTCCTTATCAATTTCCTCTAGCCATACAACCAAATCGGCAGGATTAACCATACAATATTATTTTGCGAGATTGTATATAAAAATGCAATACCCCAAGACGGTCAAACAAAAGAGCGAAGCGACTATGAACAATTTTCACTTGTGGAATAAAATTATTTCCCGGAACCTTCTTGTCTTAACATACTTCCAATCTCTGGAATATCACCCGCCACCTCTCTAATCTTTTCGTCTGCTTTATTGCGTGGCAAATTTGCCTCTATAAATTTCTGACCACAATAATCAGATCTTCTATTTGCCCAGTTAGAAACATAGAATGAGAAAAATCTATATGCTCTACCTTGATTACCAGGCGATATCCTTTGCATTTCTCTAAATAAATTCATTCTATTCTCTTGAGGTAGTAACGAAACAGCCGACACCGCAACTTGCTGAACATCATTTGCCTGAAGACCGCTTAAAGTCCCTTCACCTTTTACAATTCTCCTTGAAACTTCTGGATCTGAAGCTGCCAATATCATTCTCGCTGCAACATCCGCAGGTAGAACTTCAACAAAATCAGAAACAATCAAACCAAAATCTTGAGGAATATCTCTTCTTAATCTTCTTTCAGTATCAAATTTTGCTCTAGCATGCTCTTTGTTCAATGCAGCCAGTATATTTGCCAACTGCACCCTACTGACTTCACTATCACCTCTTGGAAAACCCGCTACATCTCCATCTGTAATTTTACCTTCGTAAAGAACTCTTCTTGTCAAATTCGCAACATCAAATGCCTCTATATTTATTGCCGGCTGCTTTTTGCCTCCAAAAAATCCCTTTAAAAAACCTCCTTTAGGTTGTGCAGGGAGAGCTTCTTTCTGGCCTTTTACCAATATCACCTCACCATAACTTCCTTTTTTTATAACCCCATTCTGATTCTCCACACTTTCAATTTCATCAATGGCTGATCCTTGACCCAAATACATGTCAAGCTTTTTAAGCAATTCATCCATATCTACGTGAGAATGTTCTTCAACTTGAGTGGCAGGTCGAGAAATAGAGGCATCTTCCTTATTCGCAGGATGATTTCGCTGGGATTCTACGGATTTTTCTCCTCTTTCAATATCTGTTTCATCCATATTTCAATTATTATTATATTTATCTTAAAATGTCAATTATTTACCCTTAAACCTTATCTGCTTAAAACTTCTAATCCGTTTAAATCCTCTTTCTTTATTTCTTTATATTTTTTATTTCTCACAAGCGCGGATTTTCCTTCATGCTCTACTACATAGTAAGCAAAACCTTGCATTTGTTTTACTGGCTCATAATCCGCATGTCCTGGCATGCCAGCAGGATCTGCATCACCAAAGTTCACAGGACTATCATCTGCTGTCGCAAAATAAGTATCTCCTACATTTACTACCAAATGACCCCAACCCGGCGGCATATACACGCTATCACCCGGTTTCACTCGAACAACTTTAAATTCTTCAACAACATCAGGAATCATATTCCCCTTTTCATCTGTGACCAATTTCTGTAAAAGTGCAACACCATCTCTGAAAGGGGAGAAATACGTCTCATCAAGCTGTCCCACATGGTAGTGACCATAAGTTTTAATATATTCACCACTAATTGTTCCCGGCTCCCAAACCGTAATATTCCTCTGCTCTTTTCCACCCCGAATCATATAATAATGGACTTCAGGACCGATTCCATTCGGATCCATCAAAACTTCCCTCATCTTATCGTGAGTTCTCGGAGCATAATGTTTAGGAACGTTCTTAAAATCTATCATATTTCTCCCCTTTCAATTTTCCTTTGCTCAGGTGTCTCATCCAGTCTCTTATAATCATCCTCAAGTCTTACAGTCGTACCAATTTCCGGTGTCGAGACCTCAATAATATCGCAATCAGTAATTCCTGCTAACCTATGTTTTTGCCCAATATTACAGCTATAACCTTTTCCTGGCTCTAATTCTGTTTCAACAAGTTCACCATTTGTATTTTCCCAAATAACCTTTGCCTTTCCGTTCATTAAAAACCAAGTTTCTTCTTTCTGATCATGTATTTGTAGGCTTAACCTTTTCCCAGCATCTATATGCAATACTTTACCCATATATGGTTTATTTTCTGGCGACCAATGAAGCTCGTAACCCCAAGGTTTATCTATTTTTTTGACATAAGGCTGGTTTGTAAATTTACTTTTATCGAAGTTTAAATCCGCCATTGTTAATTAAGAGAATCTACATTAACTCCTGATTCAAAATCTACCTCTGAAAATTTATGCAATATCTCACTGACTTGTTTTTTAATTTTGTTATATTGATCTTCAGTTTTTCCTTCAAATTTAACAGTTATATAAGGACCGTTTTGAGAAGCCCTAATAATTAGCATCTCATCATCTGTGTCCATTCTCACACCATCAATTTCCACATACTTAGCATCAGGATATAACTTTTTAATTTCTCCACCAATTTTTTCACTAACTAGATCAAATTTTATGTTATCAGGACAACCAAATTTTATTTCAGGACTCGATACATAATGTGGTAGCTCAGAGACTGCTTGTTTTAATGATTTGTTAATTCTTGTTAAATATGCTAGTAACCTTAGCGAAGCAATCGCACCATCATCATGTCCATAAAAATTATCAACAAAATAAATATGTCCAGACAATTCTCCTCCAAATGGAGCTTGCTCCTCTGCAACTTTCGCCTTAATAAATGAGTGTCCCGTCTTCCAAATAATTGGCTTTCCACCAGAACCCTCAACTACATCGCTAACTTGCTTTGAACATAACGTATTGAAAATAATTTTTGCCCCAGGCAAAAAGTCTAGAATGTCTTTTGCAAATAAAGCCACCAAAGTATCATTCCAAATTGGTCTACCATCTTCATCTACAATACCCAACCTATCACCATCAGCATCATAGCAAAACCCCAAATCTGCTTTTTCATCTCGAACTCTTTTACCTAATCTCTCTAAAACTTCTTTTTCGGTCGGATCTGGTGTACCAACAGGAAAATTACCATCAGGAGTTGTATTCTGTTCAATTACTTCACAGTCGGCTTTACGAAGGATATCAGGCAAGAAAAGCCCCGTTGTTGCGGCGCAAGAATCGACAACTATTTTAAATTTTCCTATATCTCCTACTCTTCGGAAAATGTCCTCAATATAATCATTCTTAATGTCTTTTTTTATGTATTTCCCAACTGGCTCTTTTTTCTTAAAATTGCCAGATTGAGCTAGTTTTCGAAAATCCTGAATATCTTCAGTCAACATTGTTTCAGAGTATCCGGTACCGAATTTAAAACCATTATATTCTTTGGGATTATGAGAGGCAGTAACCATAACCATCCCACGAGTCCTGAAAAAATATTGGGCAAAGTAGCATATTTGAGTTAAAGTTATCCCAATATCAAATACCGTAATTCCTGACTCTGTGAGACCTTTGATTAAAGCATTAGCATAAGAGGGACTTGATAACCGACAATCATATCCAACAACACAGTCATATATTCTTCTCTCTAACAACCAAGTGGCATATGCCTTACCTAAAATCTCAACTCTCTCTTCATCTAAATCTTCACCAACAATTCCCCTTAAGTCATAACCTCTGAAAATATGATCCGGTAGTTGTTTCATCGAATTTAAAGCCTAATAATCTTATAAATTAAGTAACAAAAAGTCAATATGCTTATTAAGCGCTAAGGGAAGATTGCTCGTTTTCATCCCCATTTCAAGTTCAAAGAGCTTATTATAAAAAGATATCAATTGGTTTTCCTGCCAAATTTTAGCCTGATGCCTTAATTTCCCTACCTGCCAAGCACTCATTTTGCTTGTTTCTTCAAACTCTTCTTCCTTTCCTGTTTTTAAAATGAGTAAAGTTCTTATTCGTTTTACAATTGAGTAATAAATTTGTTCTTCTGTAGATTGTTGAAGTAGTTTTACAAATAATTCCCTTAATTTAACACCTTTCTCCGGTTCCAAAGCGTCTAAAAATTCAAAATAATATTTCGGTAAGTCAAACGATAAAACTTTAGCATTGTTCATCTTCTTTAACACTCTTGCATCAATTTTTCCCCCTTGCCAAATCACAATTTCCAAATCAGCTACTTTTGCATTTTTAGATACAACCTCAATCGCTTTTTCCAAATTAGAAGCTTTCAAACTAAATAAATTTTCAATTATAACCACTCTTTTATTAGAAAACAGATCTGTGAACTCAAGCGCTTGGATAATCTCATCAAGGCTTTTTTTTGCAGCATCAATCTTCACAACACTAACATTGTCAATCAAAAATTCATCAATTTTTCTTCTCGATTCAACTATATTGTCTCCATGAATAATCGTAATCATATCCTTTTCCTCCTTACTCTTTTTTTAGGACTTTCCGCAAATAAATCGGCATAAATTCTTTCTTTTGAAAATCTTAACATCGAAGTAAGGTTTCTAAAGCCCGATCCTTTTCCCTCGACTTCCAAAAGCTGTTTAAATAACTTTTCTACATCTCTGTTTATCCTCGTATGTCCATATTTATGAGGCAAAAGACTCCCAGAAAAATTTTTTGGGATATGAAGCAATTCATGAATTATTACCTTCCTTTTTTCATCGTAAGAAAGCCTATTAAATTTCTCTGATAAAACTTCTATTACATAAGCCGGCTCAACTCCCAGAACTTGTTGAAATATCTTAGGAAACCCCCAGATTCTTGCGTATGCTCGCGCTTTAGCACCTCTAGTTCTAAAACAAAATATTCTTTCGGTTTTTATATGTTTAAAACCGAGTTTTTCTACGATATCTTCTAGTTCTTTTTTTAAATCTGGCGCATCAATCCAATTCATATCAATTTAACCCAAGTATTGTTTTAAAGTAAAGTTTAACAAAAAATTTAGCATCAATCCCTTCTGGAGCATTATTTGGAAATTTACGAACATCATCCTTTAACGAACTTACCTCAGTTCCTAGAACTTTTACAGTATCCAAAATAGGATCACCTTTCACCTTAGCCATTGATTGAAAAGTTTGATAATAAGGTGTAAGTTCATTGTTTTTATAAAAAGAAAATATATCAAAAGGCCCACCGTTAGACCTAAGCAGGAAGGGTGTAATCGCAACTACTTTATCTTTATCCCCACCCCAAATTTTTTCAAAAGTCATTTTATAATAATCTGCTATCACCGAACCAGGCAAAATCCCATTACTCCAACCAGTTTCAGTGATAAAAATAGGTTTCCTTGAAGTAGTATACGAATTTATAAAATCATACTCAAATTTATACGATGAAACACCCATCTTTTTATTAGCACTCGGAATTTGAGAAAAACCAGGATTAGGATAAGAGTGACTGGCTATTCCATCGATATTATTAAAAACATTCGGATCATATTTTATCAATTGAGCAAGATAAGTATATTCATCTATATAATTCACTCCATCATTTGGGGCCGCATTATCCAAACCTCCCAAAATTATAAAAAAATCATCACTTCTATCTTTAAATGTTTTATAAGAAAAATCTACCAATTGAGAGTAAAAAGAAGGATCGGGTGTTTCCCCGCCCCATTCATCTGACCTATTCACCTCATTAAACAAAACGACATATCTATTTTTCGTCGGCCATGAAAGTGAATTGAGAAAATTAGCAAAATCAATAATGTCATAAAAATCAGGCTTTCTCCAAACCCCCTTTCTTATAAAATCTTCCTGAGTTGCCAATCTAATAATCGGAATAAGATGCAATCTTTTAGCGTCATCCATAAATTTCTGCCATTTATCTATATCTTTATCCTTTGCCTGTATCGGTATGGTTACATAACCCCAATCTCCCCCACTCGAATTAACAAGTTTTGCGGCATCATCCAGCTCATCAGGGAAAAGTATATGTATTCCATAAAAATTATTTGGCCTAGACAAAGGATCGTAAATTGCAAAACCCGGCTTCACACTCAAAAAACTCAACAAGAAAATAAAGAAAACAGCAGATAGAACCTTAAATTTTATTGCATTACTTCTCATACGGGTAGCTTAAATTTTACATCAAAACAGGCTAAATTGCACTCTGATTTTCCAAAATTCTCTGATTTGCCGAAATGAATTTTTATTGTTAAACTAATATTTACTCTATGGAAATCGCTATCATTTTAATTGCGATAAGTCTTTCAATTGACTCTTTTGCTGTTTCAGTAAGCAACGGACTTACGATCACTCATAAAAAGTTGCTCAACGCTTTAAAGGTCGCTTTATTTTTTGGTTTTTTTCAAGCATTTATGCCTGTAATTGGCTGGATTTTAGGATCAAATCTCAGAAACCACGCAGAAAGTTTTGATCACTGGATAGCGTTTGGTTTATTAGCTTCAATCGGCGCAAAAATGATTTACGAATCTATAAAAAACAAAAGAAAGAACAAAATAGTTAGTCACATCAAAATCCAAACACTGGTAGGATTATCAATTGCAACAAGTATCGATGCATTGGCAATTGGCATAACATTCGCCTTAGTTAATATCAGCCTAATACAGGCAGTTATAGTAATAGGACTGATTACTTTTCTACTTTCATTCTTAGGATTTTTTATAGGAAACAGACTCGGCAACCTGTTTGAAGAAAAAATTGAAATAATTGGCGGTCTTATTCTTATTGGAATTGGATTAAAAATACTGCTTTCACATATTTTTTGATAACCGAGAGGCCATAAGCACGAAAAAATAACGCTACGATTTTCGAAGAAAACTTGTTTGAAAACTATCGGAAAATATCTCTTGCCATTCTTTTAAAATCTTCCCAAACATCACTTCCCTTTTCCTTTGCCTCATCCATTTTACTTTCTGCCTCCTGCTTCATCACTCCTTGATGTTTCGGATCATCCGCATTTTTCATCAAATGCTTTTCTTTCTCTTCCTGATTATCAGCTCTAAAACCGTCTACCGGACACTCCCAATAAGCCATATTTCTTCACCTCCTAATAAATATATATTCGATCTTTTAGTTAAAACAAGAATAAAAAAGTAGTAAGCAAGCTGTAAGAAAGCAAAATTGGTATAATTACAGTATGAAAAATATATGGCATACGCTAAAAAAACCAATTTTTGCCCTAGCTCCTATGGAGGATGTTACAGATACAGTCTTCAGAAGGATTGTCATAGACTGCGGCAAACCAGATATTTTCTTTACCGAATTCACAAATTGTGACGGATTGTTTTCAAAAGGCAGAAAAGATGTTATTCAAAGATTAAAATTCGAAAAAGACGAAAAACCAATTATTGCTCAAATCTGGGGAGCAGATCCATCTAAATTTTATGAAGCCGCCAAATTATTAAGCAAAATGGGTTTTGCCGGCATTGACATAAATATGGGCTGTCCTCAGAAAAAAGTAACTAAAAAAGGTGCCTGCGCAGCACTGATTAAAAACCCTAATCTTGCAAAAGAGATAATCGACGCAACAAAGAAAGGAGCAAGTGGTCTTCCAGTTAGTGTCAAAACAAGAATTGGATATAACGAGATCCAAACCGAAGATTGGATAAAATTTTTACTTGAACAAAAAATTGATGCACTAACTGTTCATTTACGCACTAAAAAAGAGGAATCAACGCCTCCCGCCCATTGGGAAGAAATGAGAAAAATTACGCAAATCAAAAAATCCCTCAAAAGTAAAACTATAATTCTTGGAAATGGTGATATTAAAACTATTCAGGAAGGAAAAGAAAAAATAAAAGAATATGACCTTGATGGATTTATGATCGGTCGCGGAATCTTCTTAAATCCCTGGGTTTTTAATGAAAATATAAACATAAATAAGATAACAACTAAACAAAGGTTATCTTTACTTCTAAAACACGTAGATCTTTATGATAAAACTTGGGGCAAAAACAAAAATTTTAATGTTATGAAAAAATATTTTAAGATTTATATTTCAAATTTCGATGGCGCAAGTAATATGCGAATAAAACTTATGGAAACAAAAAACGCAAAAGAAGCAAAAAGTTTAATACAAAATTTGGCATTCAGTTATCAAATGGTATAATATAAGCACTATGATAAAGGGCAAAGATTTTTGGGACAATATTTCATCCACCTATTCTTCCGGCAGAACCAACAACAGAAAGTTTGTTTTAGATCCAGCCTTAATCGAAACCATCGGTAACGTCAAAGGTAAAAAAATTCTCGATATTGCTTGCGGCCCCGGAGACATAAGCATTCTTCTCGCACAAAAAGGAGCCATCTGCACCGGAATCGATTTTTCAGAAAAGATGATTCAAAAAGCAAAAGAAAAGGCCAAAGAATTAAATCTTAACATCGATTACAAACTAATGGACTCAAAGGATATTGACAAAATCCAAGATAAATTTGACGTAATAGTAATTGTTTTAATGTTCCCCTTTATCTCAAACTTCCAAGATTTTGAAAAAATCATTTCTGATGCCGCAAATCTCTTAAATCCGGGCGAAAAATTAGTCATCGGCGACCCTCATCCAACCTTTGATAACTATATGGAAAATAGATTAAAAACAGGCGATTTCAATTATTTTAAAGGCAGACTTCCCTACGAATTCCATATGACAATTGATGGAAAAACCGTAGGATCTGAAGCTTATCACTGGACACTCACGGATTATACAAAAGCATTCTCTGACGCCAATCTCTGCTTAAAAAGAATCATCGAACCAAAACCAATCAAGGATGCAGAAAAAGAAGTAAGTTCAAAATGGCTAGAAGAAAAAAACAAATACCCCCACTACATCATTTTCGAATGCACTAAATCATAAAAAACCTATGCAAAAAACACTAAATGTCCCATTATTTCTTCAAGAAAAAAATTCACTAGATTGCGGACCGACTTGTGTAAGAATGATACTCGCTTATTACGGCATAAATAAGACTTTAAAAAACCTGCAATCAAAACTCTATTATGGCGACGCCGGAACTTCAATTTTTGATAATGGCGCTTTGCTTCTTGAAAATAAATTAAAAACTAACGCCATAACCGCACAACCACTATTATTTCCCCCAGATAAAACAAGAAAACTTAAAACAAGAAAGAGTGTTATTAACCTTATAAAAAATAAAATGGAAGATAAAGAATATGAAAGATTTATAGATAATTTCAAAACATTTCTTAAATATTTTGAAAAAGGTGGCAACATTATTATAGAAATACCCTCGTTTCAACACATTAAAAACGCCATCAACAATGAAAGTCCCATTCTAGCACTGATGAATGCACAAGCATTAGGAAGTAATGAAGGAAAATTCCACTTTGTTGTAATAACAGGATACAAAGATAATGAAGTTTGCATAAATAATCCCTGGCCACCCTCCATTCATCAAGGCTGGTTCCCAATTGAAAAATTTCTATACGGTGTTCACACATCAACCTGTGCTGATATAGACAACGGAACCTTTATTATCCCATCTAAATAAAAATGACTAAATTTATATTACATGGCGGGGCAACAAGAATAAAATCTGAAGATAACAAAAAATTCTTTTTGTACCGCCAAGGGGATTTTCTTCGGTTACCTCAGAACAAGCTCACAAGTTCAATCCATTAAGTAGTTCTTTAGCAAACTCAGTACAAGTATTAACACCAAGTTTACCATCGATCAGCATTTGCTTCTTTGCTTTACTCCAACCTTTTAACTGTTTTTCTCTTAGAGCTGCTTTATGTGTATCGTCATATTTTTCACAATAAACAAGCTTTATACCAGAGAATTCTTTCGTAGAAAAGGATTGTTTATTAGAATGTTGCTGGAATCTATTTACTAAATCATTCGTGATACCGATATAAAAAGAAGAATTATCGCAAAGAAGCATATAAACAAACCACATTTTAAAAAAATTTAGTTGTGCTTGCACTGAGCTTGCCGAAGTGTACCGCCAAGGGGATTCGAACCCCTGATTCCCTGGCTGAAAACCAGGTGTCCTAGGCCACTAGACGATGGCGGCGTAAATCTGATTGGACTTAGAAATTATATATCAATTTAGCTTGATTTTGCAACTGTTTTCGAAGAATATTAAGGCAACACTTTTAATTATGTTGCCTTAATAGGTAACTCTTAACCGACTCTATAACTGTTTTTTTAACTTTTCCAGAGTCTCTTTTGCCAAATCTCTACCACCGAGACCAAAAGCCAACCCTCCAGCGATTGCGATCATTGCCACAAATCCGGAAAACAAAATCCTAATCAAATCACTTGCAATTCCTAATTGACTAAGAACAATTAAGAATACAAAAATCATTACAGACCACTTTCCAATCGTAGCAACTGATCTTGCAACATCTTTTGATATACCACGAATTGAAGCAAGGAGTATGTCATAAACAAGCCTTGCAACAACAAACCCGACAAGGAGGATAAGAACCGCGACAAAGACATTTGGCAGATAAAGCAAAAGATTATTTAACACGTCTGTGAACTTACCTAATCCCCAAATATCCGCAACAGGAATTAAGAATAATATTATAATGAACCACCTTACAATCTCAGCTAAAATATTACTCCAGTTAACTCCTCCGTCTTTTGATTCTGGTACACCATATCTCTTCAACCAATTCTCAATTTTCAAAAATTTGAAAATCTCTAAAATAATCTGTTTTAAGAAAGAGGCAATGATTACACCAATCAAAAGAACTATAAGACCGGAGATTAACCTTGGGATAAAATTAGCGACAGAAAGAAGGGCATCATTTAAGGTTGTCGTAAGGGTTTGAGCGATATTATTGGAAGACATCTTTTTTCACCTCCTTTCTTTATATAATTAAATATATAAATTTCAATCACTCTTTATCAGTAAAACATAATCAAAAAGTACTTGTCAACAACGAAAACCCGCACCTATTGATTTAATAAGCTAAACCTTGTAAAATTCTTATGTATCCTCAAAAATCGCTGTTTTAAGATTATTTGGGGACAAAGGTCCGGTAGCTCAATGGTAGAGCAAAAGCCTTTTAAGCTTTGGGTTCAGGGTTCGAGTCCCTGCCGGATCACACTTCGGCAAGCTCAGTGTAAACATGCTGAGATTGTTGAAGTTAGACAGGGACGAGAAGTTTACTCTGAACAAAGCTGAAGAGAGTCTCTGCCGGATCACCAAAACATCCCAATCTAGGACTTTAAAAAATATTTTGAACACACAATCCACCAGCAAGACTCACAATCTCTAGTTAAACGAGTATATTTCTTACATCCATATTACATTTTACTGTTCTTTTTCATAACTTTTTCCGTTTTAATGTAAGAGTCGGAGGTGAAAAAATATGTGGCCATCTGGATACGGATTTGGAGGGGGAGGTTACGGTATGGGAGGATATCCTCCCTTCTGGTGGGGAGCACCCACAGGCTGGACAGACTTAGATTTGTACGATTACAACCAAAACTATGTCCTGGATGACAATGAAATTGCTGATCTAGCAAAAGACAACATCATTGCCGACGCAGGAATTCCCATGTCTGACGCACACAAAATTAATGTCTCTGTTAGCGGGGGCACAGCAACCCTTTCAGGAACAGTACGTAACCCAAGAACAAAACCCTTAGCATATGGAGATGCTTATTGGACACCTGGGGTAAGAGATGTTGTAAACGATATCGAAGTGCAACCAATGGAAAGAAAACCAGAAGCACCACCTATGAAACCAGGAAGACCAACAGGAACTCCAACAAAGAGTTAACAACTACTTCGTAATAAACCGCGAAGTATCTTCAAAAAGAAAAGCTCTTTGACGCGGTTGCTATGCTTTGCTAAGCAACCGCATTCTCTTTTTACTATACTTGATAAATAAAACAATCTTTGTTTTTTAAATGTACAAAATAAGGTTAACTCTCAATCTTTAAAATTTTATAACTCACTTTACCTGCAGGAACATCAACATTTATACTGTCACCTACTCTTTTCCCAACAAGAGCTTTTCCAATCGGCGAATTATGTGAAATCTTTCCGCTCAAAGGATCAGATTCATAACCACCAACAATATGAAAAACTCGTATCTTCTTCCCATCCGTCACCGTAACAATAGAATCTATTCCGATAGTTTCCCCTGTTGGCTTCTCAACTACCTCACCAATTTTAAGAAGTTCACTTAACCTCCTTATTCTGTTATCAATTGATGAAAGTCTTGCTCTTGCAGCTTTATAAAGCGAGTTCTCGGAGAGGTCGCCCAGTTCTCTTGCTCGCGCAAGGTTTTCAACTGCCTCTTGTCGCAAAGCTATTAACTCATCTCTTTCTTTTTTTACTTTTTCGTAACCTTCTTTAGTAAATAGAATCCTTTTCATACTGTCATTATACCATCTTAAAAAAATTCGCATTAAACCTGCTTTTATGTTAAAATATTTCTACAGACACGTATGTGCGTGTCATTTTTTTTGCATTCATTATGGAAATTAGAAATATTGCTATTATTGCACACGTCGACCATGGAAAAACCACGCTGGTCGATTCGATGTTGAAACAAACCCATACTTTTCGCGAGAATCAAAAAGAAATGGAGGAAACGCTCATCCTTGATTCAAACGATTTAGAAAGAGAAAAGGGAATCACAATTCTTGCTAAAAATACCGCCATAACCTATAAAGACGTAAAGATAAATATCATTGACACACCAGGCCACGCAGATTTTGGAGGAGAGGTAGAACGTGTCCTCAATATGGCAAGTGGAGCAATCCTCCTTGTTGATGCTGCTGAAGGCCCTCTTCCCCAAACAAAATTCGTTTTGAAAAAAGCACTCGAACAAAAGCTAAAAATTATTCTTCTTATCAACAAAATCGATAAAAAGGATGCAAGACCAAAAGAAGTAGTTCATCTGGTGGAAAACCTATTTTTAGAACTAGCTAATGATGAATCTGCTTTGCACTTTACAACACTCTATGCTGTAGGAAGAGACGGAAAAGTATTTAAAGATCTTCCTGACCAGTATTCAGAGGATTTACCGGGAAATATCGCACCCCTTCTCGATACCATCCTCAATGATTTACCGAATAGCGCTAAAAATACCGATAAGCCTTTCCAGATGCTTATTTCAACTTTAGACTATGACAATCACGTTGGGAAATTATGCATTGGTAAGGTTACCCAAGGAACACTCACAAAAGGACAAGGTATTTCTCTGGTTGATGAAGATCAAGTTCTTGGCACATATAGGGTTCAAAAACTTTATACGAGCCAAGGTCTTCAAAGAATTGAAGTTGACCAGATTAACGCCGGAGATATCGTCGCAATCGCAGGAATACCGGATCTTACAATCGGTCAAACAGTAACTGACCCCGCTTTTCCAAAAAGCCTTCCAAAAATAACAGTAGAAGAGCCAACAATTAGAGTTACAATCGGACCAAACACAAGCCCATTCCTAGGAAAAGAAGGAAAATTCTGTAGCTCTGCACAAATCAAAGAAAGATTGTTGCGCGAAAAAGAAACAAATCTAGGTCTAAAAATAGAACAAGACACCGAAAGCTCTAATTTCGTTGTTTCAGGTAGAGGTGAACTTCACCTTGCTGTTCTTATCGAAACAATGAGAAGAGAAGGATTTGAAATGCAGGTTTCAAAACCCCAGGTTATTTATAAAACAATTGACGGTCAGGTTTGTGAACCATTTGAGGAAGTTACGATTGATGTAGGTAAAGAATATATCGGCACAATCACCGAAGAACTTTCAAAAAGAAAAGGAGAAATGGTTAGTATGGATCAAGAACCACACGATATGACTAGGTTCGTCTACAAAATATCAAGCCAAAACCTTCTCGGAATAAGAAATGTGCTTTTGACAAAAACCCGTGGGACAGCTCTTATCAACACTTATTTCTTGGGATATTTCCCAAAATCTTCTGGGAAAGTAGAACAAACAAGAAATGGAGTAATTATTGTCTCTGAATCAGGCACAACTCTCTCTTATGGATTGGAAAATGCACAGGAACGTGGGACGCTTTTTGTCGGCCCAGGCATACCGGTTTATGAAGGAATGATTGTTGGTGTTACGCCACGCGATAAAGATATTGAAGTCAATGTCTGCAAAGGAAAAAAACAAACCAACATTAGATCGTCTACAAGCGATATCGCAATTCAACTCACACCACCGGTCGAACTTAGCCTGGAACAAGCACTCGACTTTATTGCTGATGACGAAATTCTTGAGGTAACGCCCAAAAATATCAGAATGCGCAAAAAATATCTTTCAGCGACTCAAAGAAGAGTAATGAATCGAAAAGATTAACTAAAGAGTAATATTCTTAATGTGGTTTATTTCAAATTGTCCCATAAACCCAAAAACCTCAACCGCATCAAACCGAATATCTGAAGAAAGATTCTTATGACCCTGTATAAAAAATTGTGAAGTTTTTATCATCGAATTTAACTTTTTTGCATTTATTGCCTCTGCCGGTGTACCAAAAAGACTAGTACTTCTTGATTTAACTTCAACAAAAACAAGAAAATTTCCATCAAGCGCAATTAAATCAATTTCCCCCAACTTACACCTGAAATTTTTTCCGATTATTTTATACCCCAAATTTTTTAAATATTTTTCCGCCTCTTCTTCACCTATTTTTCCGAATTGATGTTTTTTATAAACCATTATTCATTTTTTTTCTAAAAACAAAATTGCTCTCGCCAAAACATCTACTTCCTCCAACACACCGGGGTCTGAAAAACCACAACCGCCCTCAGGAAAAAGCTTTGATTGGTATTTTTGAAAATATAATTCTCGAAGTTCGGTAGCTCTATTAGGGTTTGGATTATGAGAAGGTGAATTTTCTACGCTTCTCATATCTATTTATTTCTTGATAACTTTTCGGAGTAAATTTGCCTTTTTAATTCTTTTTTTAGGACTTTCTACAAATTCAATTTTTGCAATTGTCGGAGAAGCAACAGGAAAAATCTTATCAACTTCAATTCCTTCTATATTTTGTCTCACGGTAAAAGTTTTATTGTCTCCTGCACCCTTCATCTTCACCACACGACCGCGGAAAGAAACAATTCTATCTTTTTTTGCTTCTTTTATATTTTGAAAAACCTTTACAATATCGCCAACTTTAAAATTATATGAATTTTGCATATCTTTGGATTATAGCAATATAGCAGGAAGAATTCAAGAAAATAATTTAAAATACCGTAAATGAAGTTCGGATGATACTTTTTCGCAATTCTAACTAGCGACTAAAGGCATAGAAAGTTAAATCATAGTGTTTCGCGCTTAGAATAAGAAAAAGTTTTATCCGAACTAAAAATAAAACTCAAACATCATCCTCTGGCAGACTTTAAAAATTCAACAAATAACGGATGTGGATTATTTGGTCTACTTTTATACTCTGGATGGCCCTGAATCCCGATATAAAATGGGTGCTCAGACTTTGGTAGCTCGACGATCTCAACAAGATTCTCAACCACTGATTTTGCCGAAATAACCAGGCCCTTCTTTTTAAATTCATTCTCATATTCCTGATTAAATTCATATCTGTGCCTGTGTCTTTCGCTAACTATTTTCTTCTTTTCATCTTTAAAACCCCGATATTTTTCATAAATTTTGCAAGCTTCAGAATCCTTGTTTATAACCGCTTCCCAAGCACCCAACCTCATCGTTCCACCATAAGCTCTTCTTTCCATTATCTCCTTTTGTTTCGGAATCAAGTGAATAACCGGATGAGAAGTTTTATTATCATTTTCAGTTGTATTCGCGTCTTTCCAACCCAAAACATCACGCGCAAATGCTACTACTGCAAGCTGCATTCCATAACAAAGTCCAAGATAAGGAATTTTATTCTTTCTTGCGTAGGAAGCTGCAGCAATCATCCCTTCCGCTCCCCTTTCTCCCCAACCAATTGGAACAATTATCCCATCCGGCTTCCCAATTACCTCCTCCTCCTTTTCTACCCTTTGAGCGTCAATCCAAACAGTTTTAACATTTACATTTGCTTCCCAAGAAGCATGATCGATCGCATCAAAAAGTGCTGCATAAGAATCTCTTAATTGATAGTCGCCCGTGCCAAAATATTTTCCTACAATCGCAATAGTAATTTCCCTCTCTTTCGGTGATTTAATTTTGTTTACTAACTTTTCCAAAGATTTCAAGTTAGGTTTTTTAATTGGCAATTTCAACCTTGCCTGAATTTTTTTCTCAAATTCCTGCTTGTGGAAGATTAAAGGAATCTCATAAACGCTTGACTCATCCGGATTCGAAATAATATTTTCAGGATGTACATTACAGAAAAGAGCAAATCTTTCTCTTCTCCTTTGATCGACATATTTTTCAGATCTTGCCACGATAAAATCTGGCTGAATACCAAGCGAGTTTAAAGTACGGACTGACAACTGTGTTGGTTTCGTCTTTGGCTCACCTAAATGATGCGGCGTCGGAAGATAACTGACGTGAATATGAATCACATCATCCGGCCGCCTAAGTGTCAAAATCCTCGATGCTTCATAATAAAGAATATTTTGGTATTCCCCAGCCGTACCGCCAAGTTCAATAACTACAATATCTGCTTTTGTATTTGCCGCAAGCTCATCAATTCTTCGTATAATCTCGTCTGTCACATGAGGAATTGCCTCCACATCTTCCCCCTTATATTCGAAAGCTCTTTCCCTATCAATTACTGTCTTATAGATTTTCCCAACTGTCACAAAATTCGAAGCTCCCATATCTTCATCCAGAAATTTCTCATACGTCCCTATATCCATATCCGCCTCAGTACCATCTTCACAGAGAAATGGATCACCGTGTTCGATAGGATTGATGGTTCCCGCATCAATATTTAAGTAATTTTCAAATTTAATTGGAGCTACTTTATAACCTGCTTGTTTAAGAAGAAGTGAAATCGAAGCTGCTGTTATACCCTTTCCTATTCCTGAAATAACACCGCCTGAAACAAAAATAATTTTTACCCTGAGCTTCGCCGAAGGGTTCGTTCTATTTTTCTTATTTGAATTCTCTCGCGGCACGATTCATATTACCAAAACAACCACCCCCCGTCAACTGGAATTTTAAATCTCTAAAAGGTCACCTGCTTGGGGAGTAATTATTTTTAAATTAGAACCTTTTGCTAATTTTTCAGCTTCTTCTTTTATTTTTTTTCTTCCTATTCTGCGGCTTATGTGATTCAATGCCAAAATTTCTATATTATCTTCTATAGCAAACTTTACCACGTCTTCCACTGACTCGTGATTACGTGTTTTCTCAGTTGAATATCCGTCATGAATAAGCAAAGTCGAGTTAAAATATAGCTTCCTCGAAGCATCTGTAGATTTTCCATCACCGCTATAGCAAACACTTTTACCATCTACACTAACCTTAATTGCTAAATTTTTAGCAGAATGATCTGTTAAAGCAAAACTAAGCTTCAATTCATTTAACGAAATCTTCCCACCGTCATCTACCTCAATAAATTCAAGAAGATGCTCTACTTTTTTGTATAAATTAGCAAAACCATACCCAATTAGATTTATAATTTTCTCCTTGTTCTGCATAGCAGAAGAACTTTCCGAAGGATACCGCGCAAGCTTGCTTCGCGGTAGTTCATTTCCCTTTGAGCAAATTATCGTAAGCTTATTTTTTCTACCTCCCTCAGACATTCTTGCAAGAACAAGCGGTAAGCCAAAATAATGATCCGCATGAGTATGAGATATATAAATTGCATCCAAAAAATTAGGATCAGAATTGTATTTCCAAATTAGTTGAGGAATAGTGTAACCGCAGTCAATAAGAAGCCTTGTTTCACTCTCAATAAGACAAGAATTATTTGGAGTATTCTCATCAAAAGCCTCACCTGTACCAATAAAAACAACCTTCATACTTAAGCTAGGAAACGTAATTGGATAAACCTATTAAAATATATCACTCCTGATTTAATATTACAAATTCAGTTACTGAAAAATCAAATCAGTGTCAAAAGTTTCAAAGATTTTTTACTTTTAATAGTCTAATATCATCAAAAGTGCACTGATCAATTTTCCATTTAGAAAGAGCAGTGAATTCTTCTTCTTGTCCCTTCGTATTATATATGTGCGAGTGAACAATAAAATCAACCTCGTGTAATTCGTTTATAAGCTTCTCTCTGCCAAATAGATTCAAGATTTTAAATGGAATATGTAATACATCAGCCTTGGTCATCCTTCCCCACCCTATCAGTTTTCGCTTTACTATCTCCTGTGACATCCATCGCTCAAATAAGAAATCATGAAAAATCAAACCCATAGGAATATGGGGGAAGGCATCTTTAACATAACAGGCTAAAGGAATTTCACTCGTTGTTAATTCAAAATCTGTTCCTAAAAATTCGTCTAACACCTTCCCTAATGGTCGAAGAATATCTACGCTAAATGCTTTAATTTCTATTTCTACTCTTCCTTTTAGATGGATTTTCTCTAAAACATCCTCAAGCTTAGGATATACTTGATTTCTATTATGCAAATAGTCATGGACAATGATGATCTCACCATCCTTTAGCTGAATATCTAATTCAATCCCATCCGCTCCTTTCTCAAAAGCTGATATAAAAGCTTCTACTGTATTCTCTGGGAAAGAAATTGTATCGCCACGGTGAGCTATGAGTAAAGCTCTTTTATGTAATTTTTTGTACATTTTTGTTTATTTCTGTCACTTCTGGAGCGGTGGACCGGACTTGAACCGGCGACCTTCTCCTTGGGAAGGAGACATTCTACCGCTGAACTACCACCGCGAAATTTATTGAGCGGGGGCAAGGTTCTTTCTTAAAGGTTCTTACCACCGCAAATCGTATCTAACGATAGCTTAATTATACAAAATCAAAAAGAATTTTCCTAACCTCTTGGTATCTTAAAAACATTCCCCGAATGTATAATTTGCGGATTAGCTAAATTATTTGCCCTCGCAATCTCTGCCCACTTATAGCCATCACCATAAGCTCTTACTGAAATATCCCATAAATCATCGCCCCTTTGCACTGTGTAAGTATTTCCCTCAATCTTATCTGACTTATTAGTATTTTGAGTTATTTGATCCAAGGCAACAGTTTTAACTTCAGTTTTTTCTTCTGCCAATGCAGGAATAATAAGTTTTTCTCCGGCTGAAATTATACTCGGATTTTGAAGGTTATTTATTTTTGCTATTTCTGTCCATTTGTACCCTGTTTTATAGAATTTCTCAGAGATTGTCCATAAATTATCACCATCTACAACCGCATACGTTTTAGCTTCATTCTTCGGCTTAGCTGTCTCATTAACATTTGCTGTGCTTATTCCTCCGTTATCAATAGTTGCTTGTCTATTGTGAGAAATCGTTCTTAATCCGAGAAGAGCTATACCAATAAGAATTACTATCGTAAGTGCGCCATAAAAAAGGCTTTTATAGGATTCTCCAATCTTTAGATCTGAAAGGTATAAATGGCTAGTACTATCTTTTTTTCTTTTTGCAGGCATAAATATCCTCCTTTCCGAGCAGATTTGAGCAGAACTGATAAAGACAACTGCGGGGTGAACGGGACTCGAACCCGCGACCTCTTCCGTGACAGGGAAGCGCTCTAACCAACTGAGCTACCACCCCCGCTTTTTACACTCATAATACTAACAAATTATTGAACTTGAGTCAATCGTCTGGTAAGATAAGTGTAAGCTAAAATGAATATATGAACAACAAAGAATTAGCAAGGTTACTTAGAAGCATCGCAGCCGCCTACTCGATCAAAGACGAAAAAAAATATCGCTTTCAAATACTAGCTTATCAAACAGCCGCAGACAGCATAGAACATCTCAACACCGAATTCAAAGACCTCATAAAAGAAAATAAGTATAAAAAAATTCCTGGAATAGGTCCGACAATTACTGAACACTTAGAAGAACTCTTTAGAACAGGAAAAGTAAAGCATTTTGAAGAGCTGAAAAAAACCGTTCCTGAAGCTATTTTTCCTCTTTTAGACGTACCAACTTTCGGCCCCAAAAAAGCTTACAAAATTGTCTCTGCATTTAAATTAAAAGATCCTAAAACTGTAGTAAAAGATGTTGAAGCGCTTGCAAAAGAAGGCAAAATCGCAAAATTGCCAACTTTTGGCGAAAAATCACAGGAGGATATTTTAAGAGCAATCAACGAATACAAACAGGGCAAAACAAAATCAACCAGAATGGTTCTTCCTTTTGCCTCAGAACTCGCTCAGAAAATACTAGGCTATCTCAAATTATCAAAAGACGTTGAAAAAGCTTATCCTTTAGGCAGTCTCAGAAGATCTGTCTCAACCGTAGGCGATGTAGATATTGCAGTTGCAAGCAGTAATCCAAAAGCAGTACTGGAACACTTTACAAGTTACCCAAACAAAGAAAGAGTCATTGAAAAAGGAGATGTTACCGCATCAATTCTTACAGGAGGAGGACATCAAGTAGATTTAATGATTCAGAAACCTGAAAGTTTCGGGTCGCTCCTGCAGCATTTTACAGGCTCTAAAGAACACAATATCGCCCTAAGAGAATACGCACTATCAAAAGGCATGTCACTATCTGAATATGGAATAAAGCTAAAAAGGGAACCAGAGACTAAAAAATTCAGTACGGAAGAGGCTTTTTATAATTTTATCGGTCTTGATTGGATCCCACCTGAGATAAGAGAAAATAAAGGCGAAATACAACTAGCAGCAAAACACAAACTACCCAAATTAGTCGAACTAAAAGACATAAAAGGTGATCTTCATACCCATTCAAATTTCCCAATCGAGCCAAGTCATGACCTCGGACAAAATACTCCTGAGGAAATGTTAAAGAAAGCAGAATCTTTGGGGTATGAATATCTTGGCTTCTCAGAACATAATCCCAGTATTACAAATCATACAGAAAAAGAGATTTTTAATTTATTATCAAGACGAAAAGATAAAATTGAACAACTTTATGAGAGTAATAAAATTGTTCGAGTAATAAACTTACTTGAAATTGATATTTTAGCAAATGGAGAACTACCTATAAATTATAAAATGTTAGATCTTATTGATGCTGCCATCGTTTCCATCCACAGCTCTTTTTCAATGGATAAAAAAAAGATGACAGAAAGAATCCTAAAAGGTCTTTCTCATCCAAAAGCTAAAATCCTCGGACATCCAACCGGAAGGATGTTAAATCAAAGACCAGGTTATGAAGCTGATTGGGAAAAAATCTTTGATTTCGCCGTAAAAAATAACAAGGCTCTTGAAATAAATGCCTGGCCAAACAGACTCGACTTACCAGATACCCTAATAAGACAAGCGAAAGAAAAAGGAGTAAAGTTTGTTATTGATACAGATAGTCATGCTGCAGATCAAATGGATCTAATGCCTTATGGTGTTGCTGTCGCCCGACGCGGCTGGTGCACAAAAGAAGATATCTTAAATACCTTACCCTACGAAAAGTTTATGGAATGGCTAAAGGATTAATTAAAAATTAAGATTTGAATAATGAATAAAGAATCATGAATACTGGCCAAAAAATACATAATTCAGTATTCTGTATTCAATCTTCATGCTGTAATCGTGCTTACTGTAATAATTTGACAATTCTGAGAATATATGTAAAAATTGAGTGAAGATATGCTCGAAGCACCATTCATAATAACAGTTTTAATCTTAGTAAGCCTCCTATATTTATTCTTCAGTTACAACTCCCTCGTAGTCTTAAGAGAGAGAATCAAAGAAGCGCTTAGCCAAATAGACGTTCAACTCAAAAGAAGAACAGACCTTATTCCAAATTTAGTAGAAACCGTAAAAGGCTATGCCAAACACGAAAAAGAAGTTTTCGAGCAGGTTACCAAAGCAAGAGCAAGTTTAATGTCTGCCGAATCGCTCAAGGAAAAAGCAGATGCGAACAACCAACTTAGCAATACTTTAAAGTCACTCTTTGCTGTGGCAGAAAACTACCCAGAACTTAAAGCTAGCCAGAATTTTCTTGAACTTCAAGAAGAATTAACGGATACAGAAAATAAGATTTCATATGCAAGGCAGTTTTACAATTCTAACGTTCTTGCTTACAATTCAAAAATCAAATCTTTTCCTATAGTTCTACTTGCTAACTCACTTGGGTTTAAGGAGCAAGAGTTTTTTGAAGCGGAAGAAGGTGAAAAACAGCCGGTAAAAGTGAGTTTCTAGTATGACCATCTACAGTACTATCTCTTCGAACAAAAGAAAAACTTGGTTGATTATGTTCTTTTTCATAATCTTTTTCTCAACCGTTGCTTACGTTTTTGGAAAAGCACTTGGATACGGTCTTTCTCTTGTTGGTGTAATGCTAATTTTTTCAGGATTTATGAGTTTTCTCTCTTATTATTACTCAGACAGAATAGTTTTGGGACTTGCCGGTGCACACCCTGCCAATGAAAATAATTATAGAGAGCTTTATCACATTGTCGAAAATCTCTCTATTGCCTCAGGCCTTCCAATGCCAAAAGTTTATGTCATAGACGACCCTGCTCCCAACGCTTTTGCAACCGGTCGCGATCCCAAACACGCCGCAGTTGCTGCAACTACAGGACTTCTTAATAAATTGAAAACAGCAGAACTTGAAGGTGTAATTGCCCACGAAATGTCCCACGTAAAAAATTATGATACAAGACTAATGGGCGTTGTTTCAATACTTGTTGGCTTTGTCGCAATCCTCTCAAATTTCTTTTTCAGAAGCATGTGGTTTGGCGGATTTTCAAACGACGAAGACAGAAAAGATAATTCCATTTTTATTATCTTGGGCATCATTTTTGCTATTCTTGCTCCAATTGTCGCAACCCTTATCCAACTTGCTCTATCAAGAAGAAGAGAATTTTTAGCTGACGCTGACGGCGCGCTTCTCACCCGCTACCCAGCAGGCCTTGCCAACGCACTTGAGAAAATAGCAGATGACAGAAATGTCTTGAGAAATGCAAATCCCGCAATCGCCCATTTTTATATTGAAAATCCATTTAAAAACGCAGAAAAAACAAGCTGGCTCACCAGCCTCTTCTCCACCCACCCACCGATTGAAGAAAGAATCAAAATCCTTAGGTCAATGTAATTACTGCTATCACCGTTTATATTATTAAATCTGTTTTTCTGGTAAAATAGTTGTAGCTAATTTAAATTTGATTTTAAATTAAAAATTTGAAAGATGATAAACGCACTATTAATCTTACTCGGTAAAAGCCTTATTAAATTTGGTAATACTCTAAACATCGGTTCCGGTTCAACTTGGCCTGGACATATCGCATTAAAATTAAATAAAAACTTTATCAAACAAATCTCTTCAAAAAATAAAAACCTCAAAATTGTTTTAATCGCCGGCACCAATGGCAAAACTACTACATCAAAACTTATAAAACATATTTTAGAAAAAAACTCTTTAAAAGTATTTCACAACGAAGCTGGTGCAAATTTGCTAAATGGCATTGCCTCAAGTTTTATTAAAAATTCAAATCTTTCAGGAAAACTTCCTTACGATGTCGCAATTTTTGAAATCGATGAAAACACGTTGCCCTTAATTTTAAGAGAAATAAACCATTACTCTATTTTACTCTTAAATCTCTTTCGTGACCAACTTGATAGGTACGGAGAAGTAAATACTATCGCAAAAAATTGGCAACAAGCTCTAAAAAAAGTTGACAAAAACACCTTTCTATTTCTAAATGGCGACGACCCACAAATCTATAGCCTCGGACAAGAAAATGACCTAAAAACTTATTATTTTGGCATAAGCGATAAATATATGGATCAGAAAGAAATTCCCCATGATGTTGACAGTGTTTATTGCCCAAACTGCTCTCACAAATTAAATTACAGCAAAATGTCATATTCTCATTTAGGAAAATTTAAATGTTATAATTGCGGTTTCAAACAAGAAAAAGTTGAGACTTTTGCAGATCAAAAAATAAATTACCCTCTTTTTGGCAAATATAATATTTACAATACTAACGCTGCAATTTTACTAACATCAAAAGCCTTCAATATTCCTACCGAAAAAGTTATTGAATTTACCGAAGAATTCAAACCCGCCTTCGGAAGACAGGAAATAGTAAAGTACAAAGGCAAAAATATAATTGTTTTATTATCGAAAAACCCTACTGGCTTTAACCAATCAATTGAAGCAACAATCAACTATTCAAAAGACGAAAAACCAAACGCGCTAGTTGTTTTAAATGACAGAATCCCTGATGGAAGAGATGTCTCTTGGATTTGGGATGTAGATTTTAATGATTTATCTTTGGCAAAAAAAATCATCATCTCTGGTGATAGAACTTTTGATTTAGCAATCCGTTTTAAATACGCTCTAAACGATTCTTTCGAACAAAAAACTATAATTGAAGAAGATCTGGAAAAAGCAATTAACACTGCAGTCTCACAAACTGAAGAAAATAAAACTCTTTTCATCCTTCCCACCTATTCTGCAATGCTAGAAACAAGAAAAATTTTGGGAGGCAAAAAAATTCTATGAAAAATTTATCTTTAACAATCGGCTGGCTATATCCGGATTTAATGAGCACCTATGGTGACAGAGGAAACATTATCGTTTTGACCAAAAGATGTGAAGATCGAGGCATTAAAGTCAATTTAGAAAAAATTAGCCTTGAAGCAGACAAGAATAAAATTAAAGAATTAGATTTAATTTTTATGGGAGGTGCCCAAGACAAACAGCAAGAAATAGTTAATAAAGACTTAATCGAAAACAAAGGAAGTTTATTAAAAAGAGCTATCGAAGACGAAATCCCAAGCCTTTTTATCTGTGGTGCATATCAATTCTTGGGAAAATATTATAAAACCGCAGAAGGTCATAAAATTCCTGGTTTAAACATTTTTCCAATCTATACAGAAAATCCAGGCGAAAACGTAAAAAGATTAATAGGGAATATCATAATTGAAATTAGAAATTCTAAATTAGAAATTAGAAATTTTGTTGTGGGATTCGAAAATCATGGTGGTCGAACTTACCTATTAAACGGAGCCGAACCGTTTGCCCAAATCGCCTATGGCTTTGGTAATAATGACAAAGATAAAACCGAAGGGGTAATTTATAAAAATGCTATTGGTACTTATCTCCACGGACCAATCTTACCCAAAAATCCGCAAATAGCTGATTTTTTAATCGAAAAAGCTTTATTTAAAAAATACGGAAAGAAAATTGAATTAGAAAAATTAGACGACTCTATTGAAAAAAAAGCACGAGAAGTTGTTGTAAAAAAATATTTATCTGGCTATAATCAAACCAAATGAAAATAGATATAAAACATACTTCAAAATTGGCAAATTTAGAACTTAAACCCGAGGAAGTTTCAAAGTTTGAAAAACAGCTTTCACAAATTTTGGAATATGTCGAGAAATTAAAAGAACTAAACACAAAAAATATTGAACCGACCTCGCAGGTTACAGGTCTCGTAAATATCAACAGATCAGATGATAAAACATTACCATCTTTATCCCAAGACGAAGCTTTATTGAACACACAATCAAAACACAACGGCCTCTTCAAAGTAAAAGCTATTCTTGAGGATATAATGCCATGAATATACAAGATTTAACAATTGAAAAAATTTTAGAAGGGTACAGAAAAAAAGAATTTTCCGTAACCGAAATCGTAAAATCTTATTTAGATAGAATTA
>JAMCYD010000024.1 GCA_023473785.1 Patescibacteria group bacterium | reverse complement strand
ACATTTTTTCCCAAATATGTTCTTCCTCCGTGATTTTCAAACCCGACAATACTCTTCTCTGAAAATTGGTAATTTGGAATAGATAATTTTGCAATTACATCTCCAATTAGTCTTTTTTTGTTTATTCCAGGGTTTACTGTATAAACATCAAGTATGCCCAGGCCTTCTATAATAGTTCCGTCTGCTTCTTTGTAATACTTACCTAAAAATTGGTAAGCTCCGCATATAAAAAGCCCGGGGATTTCTTTTTCTATTAATTGTTTTAAGGCATTTGACTTATCTTTTTTAAGATCATCCGAGACAATTTTTTGCTGCCTGTCTTGTGCTCCTCCCATAAATAGTAAATCGCAGGTAGCTAGTTCTTTATAATCAAATCCGACATCAAAATGTTTCGTCTCTGTTTCTATTTTTCTCCATTCACATCTTTTTTGAAGAGCAATAATGTTTCCCCTGTCTCCATAGGTGCTCATTAATTCCGGATATAGCCAGCCAATAACTAATTTGTATTTCATAAAATTAAATAATACCAATTTCAAATATCTAATTTCCAATTCATTTATTATTTGATATTGGATATTATAGTATCTTTTTGCCTGTTAAAATTTTTCTTACTTCAAGCATGGCTGAATAGGTGGGAAGAATGTAGAGTGTTTCTGTTTCCTTGGTTTGTTCTAAAGCCAGTGATATCGCTTTTTTTAAATCATCCTCAATTTTAAATTTTAAATTTGAAATTTTTAATGAATTCTTAATTTTTAATTCTGAATTTTTAATTGCGTATTTTATACGCAGTGTCATATCGTAAGCTCTGTCTCCTGTTACTGTAATATTTCCATCAATCAAAAAGTCTTCGAAATCTACATCCCAAATCCAAGAAACATCCCTTCCGTCGGGAATTCTATTGTTTAAGGCCAATAAAATATTTTTCCCGCCTGCAACGCTTACGCTGGCATTGCAGGCAGGTTCTTCTAAGTCTCTTACCGTCCTTAAAGATTCATTAAGGCTTGTTGGATTTTTAGAAAGAAAAATCTGAACAAACTTTCCGTCAATTGATAATTTTTCCTGTCTTCCAAATGCAGGAGAAAAGTTTTTAAGTGAAGAATCTATAACAGATTCACTTACTCCGATTTTTAAAGAAGCAAGACTAGAAGCATGAGTATTATACATATTGTAGATTCCTGATAGGGGATATGAACTAGTCTTTGAAAGATCGATATTTGGCCTTTTTAGCTCACAGGAAAGACAAGACCATTCTCCTAAGTGAGAGAAATATACAGATTTAAAATCTAATTTTTTCCCGCAATTTGGGCAGTAAATAGAATCAACTGCATGTTGTAATTTTCCTATATTTAATTTTTTATCACTTAATCCAAAATAAAAAGTAGCTGCATTTATTTTTTGTCCTAAATAAGCAATTTGCGGATCGTCGGCATTTAAAATAAGAGTTGTTTCTTTTGGAAGCTTGGATATTGATTCTTTCCATTTTCTGACTATTGAATCAACTTCTCCATATCTATCCAGTTGATCTCTAAATAAGTTTAAGAGAATTACGAAATGAGGAGTAATGTTTTCAAGAACAAGAGGAAGGCTATTTTCATCTATTTCAAAAATAGCATAATCATAATTAATTTTTGAAAGGGATGAGTTTGCAATAAGCGAAGAAGCTATTCCATTTAATAAATTTGCTCCCGATTCATTCCTGAAAACTTTTTTTCCGCTATTTTCCAATATAGTTTGAAGAAGTTTGGAGGTTGTTGTTTTTCCATTGGTACCTGCGATAAGAATGGTTTTAATATTTGAATTTTTTAAAACATCCTTAATAAGATTTCTGTTAACTGAAAGCGCAATATGTCCAGGCCAAGTAGACCCATTCCCAAGATTAAGGATCTGACTAAATTTAATAATAAGTTTACCAAAAAGAATAAGAAAAAAGTACTGCATTAGGTTATTTTAACACTATTGATTTAATTTATCATTTTAGACAAATGAGTTTGGCTCTAGTATAATTCTCAGCTATGACTCTAGAACAAAGAGAATCGCAGTTAGTAAAACCTGATTTTGTGGGTGAATTCAATAGAAGGCTGCAAGCAATAAAACCTTTGTCTGAAGAAGAAGGAAAACATGAAGCTTTTGATTTAAGAGATATAGGAATCAATAATGTAAAAAGAAAAGGTGTGGCAGTCCTTTTTTCTTTTGATAAGAATCTAGCGATTGTTCCAGATATTTGGGTTGAAGACTACACTAGTATTGATGATGATTATCCCCATTCTGTAGGAGAAACACGCCTAAACAATTACCTTGGACAAAATGCACCTCACCTCATAAGTTCATTTGTAATAACTGGTCATGGGTATGTTTATCAGGACAGAGAAGATAAATTGTTCTTAGAGCCTACAGTAGAGTATATCGAATCTGAAATAGAACAGTATAGAGATTATGGTAAGTCAAATATTCCTCTTGAGACTTGGGAAGAGTTACTAAAGAATTACGGAGTAGAGGCAATTATTGGCTTATTCAGTTTAACGGATCAAGAAAAAGAAAAAGGTATTAGGTCAAAATTAGTTTTAAGTCAAGAAATTGCTGCAAAAATTCGGAAAGATTTTTTTTTATTAAGTGTTGCAAAGAAGCATGAGCTAACTAATACTGAATTTTTAAGACTTAGAGCTCTTGCCATGTCAGCAGATGAGGAGATGTTTCGTGCTGCAGAATCAGGAGAATCAATAGTGCTACTTGATAAAAATAAACTTGCAAGAAAAATTAAGGAAGATAGAGCAGGTAATTTATTACTACATGGATCTTAGAATCTTTATTCTTTCATCAATTGGTGGATGGGTATTGAATAAGCCTGCTAACCAGTTGGTAGCGTCTTTTCCTTTAAAAGGATTTGCAATATAAAGGTGCGCTGTTGCATTGTTTGCTGCTTCAAGCGGTTCTTTATCTTTTGCAATTTTTTCCAAAGCAGAAGCAAGCCCCTCAGGATAACGGGTTAACAATGCTCCGGAAGCATCTGCCAGATACTCTCTTTTTCTTGATACAGCAAGCTGAATAAGAGTTGCAATTATAGGGGAGAGGATCATTAAAATTATTCCGACAATTATAAAAATAGCTCCAAGATTTCCTCCATTTTCGTCTCTATCCCGTCTTCCTCCTCCAAACCAAAGGCTTCTCATAAAAAAGTCAGCAAGAAGAGTAACAACTCCAACTAAAATAGTTACTATTGCCATAAGTTTTATATCGTAATTTTTAACATGTGACATTTCGTGTGCAATTACTCCCTCTAATTCTACTTTGCTTAGTTTATCCATTAATCCTGTTGTAACGCAGACTACAGCATGTTTTGGATCCCGTCCGGTTGCAAATGCATTTGGAGCACTATCGTTAATTGTGTAAACTTTTGGCATTGGGAGTCCATCTCCAATAGAAAGATTTTCTACGATTCTAAAAAGTTCCGGATTGTCTTTTTTTTGAATTTGTCTTGCTCCTGACATTGTCAAGATCATTTTATCTGAATAGAAATAGCTGAAAAAACTCATTAAACCTGAAAAAATAAGTGCAAATCCAAGATAAGACATTCCGTATCCCGTGGCTTTTCCAAAAACATAACCTAATGTTGATATGAATAATATAAAAAGAATCATTATCAACCAAGTTTTAAATTTGTTTGAACTGATTTGTGAGTAAATATTCATAAGATCTCCTTGTCATTCTGAACGACCGTCTTGCCGTCGAGGCAAAAGTGAAGAATCTTAAATCGATTAGATCCTTCGTTGGTGCTCAGGCCTTCGGCTTTGAGATTCTTCTCAGGCTCGAAGAGATGACATTTTAATTTAGAATTTAACTTTAACCGGTTCTTTCTCAGTCTCTTCTGCTTCAAAGAATTCTTCTTCTTTAAATCCGAATAATTTTCCAAAGAATCCGCTTGGGAAATTTACCAAGGTTGTATTATAATCCCTCACATTGCCGTTGTAAAATTGTCTTGAATAGGCAATTTTATTTTCGGTGTCAGATAATTCCTGCTGAAGTTCCGAAAAGTTTTGGCTTGCTTTTAAATTCGGATAGTTTTCGGAAATTGCAAATAAAGATTTTAAAGCTCCGCTTAAAGCATTGTTTGATTGAGCTTTTTCTTGTGGTGTTTCTGCTTTTAATAATTCCGATCTTGCTTTAGTAACGTTTTCAAAAATTTCTTTTTCGTGTTTTGCATAGCCTTTTACTGTTTCAATTAAATTCGGTATTAAGTCAACTCTTCTTTTCAATTGTACGTCAATTCCGCTTAAAGCTTCTTTAATTCTGACTTTGGTTGTCGCCAACTTATTGTATATAGACCAAACATAAAGAAGTACTAAAAGAAGAAATCCGATAATTATAAGTGTAGAAGTTTGCATTGTTAATCACCTCCTTTAAGATTTTATCCACTCGATAAATCTATTATAAGGCAATGTATTCAATATGTCATCTTTTGTGGCCCAGCCTCTTCTTGCAACTGCAACTCCATATTTCATTAAATCCATTTGAGAAACTTCATGGCTGTCTGTATTTATAACCATTTTAACTCCTTTTTTTACAGATTCTCTTACTATTGAATCGGGAAGGTCAAGTCTATTAGGCCAGGCATTTATTTCTAATGCTTTTTTATGTTTCTTAACAAATTCAAAAATTTCATCCCAATCTAGTTCGTAACCATTTCTTTCATTTATCTTTCTTCCTGTTGGATGTCCGAATATTTTTGCTTTAGGATGGGAAAGACCTGATAGAGCTCTTTTTGTCATTTCTCTTTTATTCATTGCAAAAGAACTGTGGATGGATACAATTACAGCATCAAAGAAAGATAAGAAATTTTCATTAATAGCGAGCTTCCCATTAGGCATAATATCAACTTCGAGTAAATTAATTATTCGAATATTTTTATTACTCTTAGAAAGTTGTTCAATTTTTTTATTTCGTTTTGTAATTATTTTCTCAATATCTTTTTCTTTATGTTTTGAAATACTTGGATTATGTTCGGAAAAACCAACATATTCATAACTTAAATCTTCTGCTTTTTTAATAATTTCTTGCATTGAATTCCTTCCTAGATCATGACTTGGCTCAATAGGGTAATTTGAATGAATATGAAGATCACCTTTTATATCTTTAAGTTCAACAAGATTTGGAAGTTTATGTTCAAGAGCAAGTTCAATTTCTCCTGTATCCTCTCTTATTTCAGGAGGGACAAAATCCATTCCCAGAGCTTTGTAGAATTTTTCTTCTGAGTTAAATTTTTCTATATTTTCTTCTTTTTTAGATATTTTTTTGATACCATATTCGGAAAGAGACATACCTTTTTTGAGAGCTAATTCTCTTAAGTGGATGTTATGTCCTTTACTTCCTGTAAAGTGTTGAAGAAGCGAACCAAAGCTTTCTGGCGGTTGTGTCATTAAATCCACCTGTTTTCCTCCAGAAACCAAAATCGAGGCTGAAGTTGGACCTTTTTCCACAACTCTTTCTTTAAAAGGATAATTAACAAAATATTCTAAAGCTTGCTTGGGATTATTTGTAGAAACTGCAATGTCAACATCTCCAACTGTTGCCATCATTCTTCTTAAGCTTCCTAAAGGTCTAGCCTCCAAAATTGCATTCGATTTCTTAAGATAATCTACTACTTTTTCTGTCAGCTCAAAGGCATAAGGAAGGGGCATTCTTATTGTTTTTTTCTTTCCTTCTTTATATTCTTTTATGGCTCTTAGGATTTCTTTTTCTGATTTTTCTCCAAATCCCTTAAGAGATGATATTTTTCCTTCTTTTGCGATTTTTTCAAGATCTTCAATAACCGTATCTGAATTTTTTAAATTAAATTCTTTTGTGAGCTTATAGGCTCTTTTCGGACCAAAGGTTGGAATATCTAAAAGAGGAAAAACAGCTTCGGAAATTCCCTCTTTTACCCAGTCAAAATGTGCAACCTTACCTTTTTGAAATAATTCTTCAAGATGTCCTTTTATGGAAATACCGATTCCGGGGACTATATTAAGTTTATTCTCTTTGTATAAATCCTGAATCTCAAAATTAGTATTATCTATTGCATCGGCTGCTTTTTGGTAGGCAATTATTTGAAAGCGGAATTTTTTGTCGTTTTTGATTGTGTATGAGGCTGCGATTTCTCTTAAAAGTTTAGCAATCTCATGATTACTCATTCTTGAAAAATGATAGCAGAGCATTGACTGGATTGCAAGAATTTGATAGTATTAATAGGTTCAAATTGGGATTTTGGGGTCGTAGCTCAGTTTCGGCCAAAGGCGATCGTCCTCTGGACGAGGTTAGAGCGCTAGAGTGAATTATATTTATTTTGCTAAAAGCTTAAGAAACAACAAGGTTTATGTAGGGTCAACAAGTAAAGATCCCTTGATTAGGGTAAGAGAGCATAATCAGGGAAGCAATAATTGGAGTAAACAAAATAGTCCACTTAAACTTGTTTATTATGAAAGCTATGTATGTAAAGAGGATGCAAAAAGCAGAGAAGCTTTTTACAAAACAGGATTTGGCAAAAAAATTAAGAAAATAATTGTAGACAATTTGGGGTCGTAGCTCAGTTGGTTAGAGCGCCTCCCTGTCACGGAGGAGGTCGCGAGTTCGAGTCTCGTCGGCCCCGCCACATTCATCTCACGTTCTTCTTCATTTGAGTGATTGAGCAATTTCTAGAAAAATAGGGGTTGAAAAAATTGTTTTTAGGGTTTATACTCAACCCGAACTCATCTTTTAAACTGCTCAAAATATTACATCTGCCTGGAAAGGAGTGAATAAATGCCAAAAAGAAAAATAAAAGCAACCGTAAAAAA
>JAMCYD010000033.1 GCA_023473785.1 Patescibacteria group bacterium | reverse complement strand
AGTTTTTGTAAGCGCAGCGCTTCTATACTTAAGTATTAGGTTTTGGAGGTTTTCTCTCAAAAAATATTCAAGCGCAAGCAGTTGAGTCCCAAACCTGTTATAATAGATTAAAACCTATGACAATAAGGCTTAGGACTGCATTTTTTATTTTCATAGGACTTGTCACTCTTTCATTTTTGTATATTGAAAGAGCCATTCTTATACCCTTTATTCTAGCCGCCATATTTGCTTATATATTTAACCCAATTGTGAATTTCGCATCCCATAAAGTAAAATTGCCTAGAAGTTTATCAATTCTCATTATTTATGCTTTGATTATTACGGGAATTATAATTCTGGGGTCGATATCAACAAGACAAATCCTGCAAGAGTCAACAGAGCTTAGGCGTTTTTCATCAAGTTTCATAGCAACACTTCAGGAGCAAGTGAATCTTCTGCCTTCTTGGCTTAAGCCGGAGGTTAAAGATTTGCTTTCCTCTTTTGAAAAATCAAGGTTCTTATCTTCTTCATCAATTATAACTTTATTTCCTAGGGCAGTATCGGGCGTATTTAGTCTTTTAGTTTTTTTATTTTCTGCTTTTTATTTTCTTAAAGAAGGGAGAAGAATCTTCGATAGGGCTCTGCGTTATATTCCAAACGATTATAAGATAGAAGTGGAAATTCTTACGCGTAAAATAAATAGCGTTTTTGGAGGATATTTACGCGGAATACTTCTTCTAATTCTTATTGTCGCTTTAGCTACATATGTTTCACTTGCTATTTTGGGAGTAAGATTTGCTCTGATTTTGGCAATCTTTTCAGGGTTTGCCGAGATAATTCCCTTTATAGGGCCAATTAGTGCCGGAGCTGTCGCAGCAATAGTCGTTCTTTTGAACGGGACTTCAAATTTTCCCCTGACTCCGATTCAAGGCGCAATAGTTGTGGCGATAATTTATTTTGTAATCCGGCAAATCCAGGATTATCTTATAACTCCGCAGATAATGGGAAAAATCGTAGGACTTCACCCGGTTGTAATACTTTTTTCTGTGCTCGCAGGAGAGCATCTTTGGGGACCAATGGGCTTTATATTGGGAGTGCCAGTAGCCGCAACTATCCGAATTCTTCTTGAGTTTTACCTTGATAAAGTCAACGAAAAAACCTACTCCGCAAAGCAGTCGTAAATTTGTATTTAATCCTCAATTCTGGTAAAATATGGGGGCTCTGGGGGGAAGAACCGCTAGTCGCCAGCAATACGAGGGTGACAGGAAAGTCCAGACAGCAGTAAGGAGGGGACGGAGTGTAAGCTCCGGGAAAACGGTGTCTAAGCTTTTTCCCCGATTTAATCGGGGTTTACTCACATGCGAAGCTTAGAACAGGTCTTGAATTGACAAGACTTGAGAGCAACAGAGACGAGTGAGAGTGAAACGGGCAATCCTACCTGCTGCAACCTCAGAATGATGCGCTACCACCGTCCTTACGGGAGCATCAAGTAGAGGGCATAGATAGATTGCGGTAAAAACAGAATCTGGCTTACTCTCTCCCCAGAGCATTTTAATCCTCCAATTCTCATCGTATATCGAATGTTCTGCGACGTAGAATAGATCAAATTTCAATTTAAGCTGTATAATGGCTTCATGCTATCAAAAGGCATACGAGAAAGAGAAATAGGAGAAATTTGGTTTAGTCCATTGGCAATTTATAAACACATCAATAGGCTTGTCAAAAAAGTTGGATCAGAAGCTATTGAAAAAAATGGAAATTTTAAACCAGTTAGAGAAGCTAGGATAACGGCTATTACAGCATTAGCAATGTTCATAATGAGGGATGAGATTCCTACATATATTCAGCTAAGTGCCTCTGAGGATTCCTTATTTGATAGCTACGTTTGTCAACGCTTCCCTCATCAGCGAGAAACGCTTTTTATATCAAATATTCAAGTTACTAGTTATAGGGATAATTCAAAAGAAGATTTCTTGACACAATTAAAGAGAACCAAAGTGCCGCCTGGTAGAAGCTTATTCTCTGATAAATGTGTTGTTGTCTATGACCTACTCACAAAAAAGCCGTTGCCTGAGGAAGAACAAATAAAAATAACAGAATATTTGAATGCAAACAAGACTCCATTTCCTGTCTGGACATTTAGAGCTATTTCTATTAGTCCTGACACAATTGGAGAAATGGTGATTCTCAACCCTACACGTAAAAGTTATATTATCAATTTTGGTAAGATTGCTTATCGTTATAAAGAATTAAGAATGCAAGATTCCGTTAGGATAATGTGGGTTTCTAAAAAAAGTCAATTAAAAGAAGATGAATATTCTGGAACCTACAGCTTGCCTCCATGGGACCCAATCATAGAAGAACTTTAGAATCTTGACTACGGTTGCTTAATTTGTTAAATTTTCCTTGAAGACTTAAGAAAGTAATCTTTACAAAAGGTGCTTTAGTAAGAAAATAGCTTTATAATTACGGGATGGACTTATAAATTCCCGCATTTTTAAGACAGTAGATTTAAGCAGTATTGCAGAGCATTTTGTCCATTCGGTTTCACTCAGGATAAAATTTTAGTTCGCAGAACATAAAATTTTATATTCGCAGTTTTTACACAAGATATTTCCTGAGCATTTGAAATCACTATTTTCGATTTCTTCAATTTTAGCAATCAGCTTATCCTCAAGATCATCAAGGTGATCTTTTGGAAATTTCATAGATTTCTTGCTATTTCCATCGAGAAAATAAAGAGTTAATGTAATATCTTTTGGGTCACGATTTAAAACTTCATCTTTTATTCTTGTTGCCGCAAGCGCATACATCGCAAGCTGAAGCTCGTGTGCTTTCTGCGCTTTAGGATTTTCCTCGCCCGTTTTGTAATCTATGATTTCTATACCTTTGCCTTTAGGATCTATGCGGTCAATCTTGCCAAAAACTTTTACACCATTTTTCAAAATAAAAGAAAATGGTTCCTCAAGTCTTAGTGGTTTTACAGGCGGGTTGCAATTCAGTTTATAAAATTTATCAAGCATTTTTTGACCTTGAGAAAAACGCTCCTCTTCATATTTTTTACTGTCATATCCCTGGGAAATCCATTCTTTCTTAAAAATATTCTGAAGTTTCGCAAGTGTTGGCTTTTCTCCTTCCTGAAGTTGTTTGTAGAATCTATACAAAGCATTATGAACAGAAATACCAAAGCTTTGAACCGCTGCCGGAGGTGTAGGGATATTAAAAATAACCCGCGCTTTATAATGCAGGGGACATATGTCAAACATTTGGAGGTTTGAAAAAGTAATATAGCTTAACTTAAGAGGAGGTCTTTCTTCTTCTGTCTCCCCATCTTCTTCATAAGCCGAAAGCACTTCCGTTAGGGAAAGCTGTTGTATTCGTGCTTTTTTCTCTTTCTCTGTTTTCAAATTCGGGAGAGCTTCAAAGACGAAAGGCGAAAGTTTTCTGGGACGTTTACCTGCTCCGTAATAGTCTGAGCTCGTGAAATATAGTATATTCATGGCTCTGGTCATACCGACATAAAAAAGTCTTCTTTCTTCTTCAAGATGGAAATCCCGATCTTTCTGCGCTTTTTCCTTAATAATACTTTCAGGAAGAGGAATTTTTTCGCTTCGCTCCCGCGACGGAAAGCGGTCCGAAACAAGATTTACCAAGAAAACTACTTTAAATTCTAAGCCTTTTGAGGAATGGACAGTTAAGATGTTAACCGCGTTTTTATCTCTTATGTCGATGTCTGCGGCAATCGGACTATCTCCCATTTGCATCATAAGCATGAGCCACTCAACCAAAGTAAATATATTTGCATCCGTTCTCTCCATCTCAAAATTTTTTATCCTGTCAAAGAACTTTGCAATATTTTGAATGCGCCGTTCTTCTTTGATGGAATCAGAAGTCTTAAGCTTTTCAAAAAGTTTTGAATCAACCAAAAAATAATAAAGTATTTGTCCTGCAGTTTCTTTTTTGGTTTTCTCAAGATGGCGCTTGGCCATTTCTCTGAGATCCGCAAGTTTTTTTTGAGTATCAGGTTTTAAAAAATTTAAATTTACATCATCAAGCGCTTCAAAAAGTGAGAGATTATTTCTTTTTGCAAAATTTAGAAGAAAATTAAGCTCTACATAGGAAATACCAAAAATGTCCATAGACAAGACTCTGAAAAGAGAAACTGAATCTGAAAGGTCGGTTAAAAATTTAAGATATGCAATTAAATCTTTTACTTCCTCTTGCTGGAAAAGATAACCGGGTCCTAGGAATTGATAAGGAATTCTATGTCTAGCCAGGGCAGTAGTTATTCCCTGGGAGTGATTATTGGCGCGAACCAAAACTGCAATATCTTTGTATTCATAGGCTTTGGATAGTATCTTTATTTCCTGGGCAATCTTATCCCCCTCGTCTTCCAAGCGGTCTTCATGGATAATTCTTATCTTCTCTTGCGGAGAGGAGGAATGGCTCTTAAGTTTTTTATTGATACCTTCAACCACTTCAAGCCTGTTGGGATTATTATTTTGAATAAGCCGATAAGACGCATCTAAAATTGTCTGAGTAGATCTATAATTATCATTTAAAGTTACTATTTTTGCCTGAGGAAAGCTTTTCTTAAATTGAAGAACGTTTGAAACTGCAGCGCCCCTAAATCTATAAATTGACTGATCATCATCGGCAACCACCGTTATATTTTTACTCTGACCGGCAAGCATAATAGCTAATTCGTTTTGGGCAAAATTAGTGTCCTGAAACTCATCGACTAAAATAAATTTAAACTGATCCTGATATCTTCTCAGGGCATTCGGTCTTTTGCGAAACAACAAGAGGGTATTTGAGATTAAATCTGAAAAATCCATGACAGATTCTTTAATTTTTAAATCTTCGTATCTTTTATAAGAATCTGCGAGTTCTTCATATTGTTTTTTTTCTTCTGAATTTTTTTGTTTTTCTGCCCACTCTATATATTCCTGGGGACTTATGTCTTCATCCTTAAGTCTTGAAAAATGAGTCAAAAGTGCATCCAGAAATTTTGTCGGATTCGAAAGGGGTCTGAAGATTTTAAGCCCCAGGTTAAAAATATTTTTTCGCATAAGAAGAACTGCTTCAGATTCGGAAATCAATTTATATGAAGGGTCAAGTCCGATCATGTGGGCATCATCACGCAAAATTCTGTCGCAGAAGGAATGGAAAGTGTGGATCCAAAGATTGGTGTAGCCGTAGGGCATAAGAACATCAACTCTCTCCTGCATCTCATACGCCGCTTTATCCGTAAAGGTCAAAGCTAGGATACTTCCGGGATTATAATTTTTGTCAACAATAAGATGCTTTATCCGCTCGGTTATAACAGTAGTTTTGCCGGTTCCGGCTCCTGCTATGATTAGAAGTGGACCATTTCCGTGTCTTACAGCTTGGAGCTGATGTTTGTTTAATGCTCTTTCATCGTTCATTAGGGTATTTTAGCACAAAACAACTTTAACTACTCTTTGTAACCGGAGTATTTATTATCCTTGCAAGAGTTTAATTTACTGAACCACTACTGTTCCGGTCTGGCCCGGATTTAAATGATTATGATAGCCGTATGTACCTGGTTTATCAAAAACAAGTTGCACCGATGCTCCATTCGCAAATCCGTTTAGATTAAGCGGTGGATAGATCTGATGGGTTGGGTGCGGGTCAGAATTGACAGTTGCCATGTCGCCGCTTTGGTTTTGCCAAATTACTTTCGTACCAGCTTTAATCGTAACGGTTTGCGGATTAAATCCAGATTTAGTTACCGTAACATTTACCACAGTTTCTTTAGTGGCGCTCGTAGTGCCTGTTTGTTGTGGTTGTTGTTGTGTTTGAGTTTGGGTAGTGCTTGGCACAGGTGCTGTTGCCTTTTTGCCAAGTTTTCCACCTATTGTTATAACTGCTACGGCAACGATCAAAACCACAATAATCGTAATGAAAGTTTTATTCATTTATAATTCACCCCCTTCTTTTGAAATTTGTCTTATTTCCTGAATTTTTTCTTCCTCAAGTGACCCCGCAGATTGTATTTTATTGCCAAGCTGCAAGAATCCGCTTGTAACATTTGCAAATTGAGACGAGGCGTTGTTAATATGTTTTCCCAAAACTCCCATATTCTCCTGCACTTTTTCGTAATCTATTTGAAGAGCACGCAGAAGTCTTAAAACCTGGCGGGACCTTACTTCTATCTTTTTTCCTTCAAAGGAGAGAAGAATTGTCTGAAGATGCGCATATAAAGTGTTAGGAGAAACTATATAAACCCGTCCTTTTCTCGCATACTCAATTACGTCCTGCATATTTGCCAGCTCATAAAAAACAGATTCACTTGGTAGGTACATTAAGGCAAAATCCATTGTTCCTTCATCCGGCAGTATATATTTTTTAGAGATTGCATCAATGTGTTTTTTAACATCCCGGATCAATTCTTTTTTGAAATCCTCTTTTTCTTTTTCGGTTTTTGCCTTTACCATTTTTTGATAATTTTCCATTGGGAATTTAGAATCTATAGATAAAATTCCGGCGTCTGTTTTTATAGCTGCATCAACCCTTTCTCCGGATTTAAACTGATACTGAAGATGAAAACTATTCCTGGGGAACATTTGGGAAATTAAGTCTTTTAAAACCTGTTCTCCTATATTTCCCCGAAGCTTTGGGCTTTTTAAGAAATCCTGAAGTTCCTGCATTGATCTTCCTATTTCACTCATCTGTCCCACTTCTTTCCCAACATCTCGGATGACCGCTGCTGCCTTATCTAATCTTTCGTTTAGCTGTTTGGAATTTTCCTGAAGAGTTTTGACCATATTCGTTGAGCTTTTGGAAAGAGCATCGTTTAAAGTCTTATTGGTTGATTCTAAGGAGGATTGCATGGATTTAAGCCATTCCAAAAGGGTTTCGTTTTCCTGCGGCTTCTTAAGTTCGGAGAGTTTTTTATTGATAAAGTAGATTACTACTGTAAATCCTATGACAACTAAAGCAATGATGGTGGTAAACTGCGATTGCATAATCTTATTCTAGCATAAAAATCACCACTAACGGTTAAAAAACTTATTAATCAAAGTATAATTCGGGGTTGGCGGTGAGTTTTTGCCAGGGAACCTCTTTGTAATTGAAGAAAGCAGCAGCCGCGATCATAGCAGCGTTATCGGTGCAAAGACTTTTTGACGGAACAAAAAGTCTGGTTATGAGCTCAGGGTTATGAGCTATGAGTCTCTTCTTGAATTCATCTCTTAATTTTTGATTGGCCGCAACGCCGCCGCCTAGAAGAATTGATTTAACTTTATATCTTTGCGCGGCTTTTAAAGTTTTATAAATTAGAACATCTACAATGGCTTCTTGAACAGATGCTGAAATATCAGAAATTGTTTTATCGCTCAATTGTTTTATTATTTTAACTTCACGAAACACCGAAGCTTTTAAACCGCTAAAACTGAAATCAAAGTCATTTGAATCAATCATGGGCCGTGGGAAATGAAAAGCTCTTGGATTACCACCTAGCGCTGCCTTTTCAATAGCAGGTCCACCCGGATAGGGAAGCTTTAAAAGTCTTCCTATCTTGTCAAATGCTTCTCCTGCAGCGTCATCCCTTGTTCCCCCGAGCCATTTTAGTTTTTTCCGGTCTTTCATTAAAACCAGATCGGTATGTCCGCCGGAAACAACCAAAGCAATAGCCGGAAATTCAATTTTTGACTTTTGTCCCGCCATGGCGGGATTGAGCTTTGAGTCTTCACAAACAAAGTTTGCGTAAA